>CAZMKA010000029.1:6991-24275 GCA_964566605.1 uncultured Saprospiraceae bacterium
TAGATCTTACAACAACAGGAGTATTTATTTCTGATTTCTCAGGAGGGTTAGTTAGTTTACCAATTGGTCCTAACACTGTAACTTTTACGGCATATGATAATAACAATAACGCATCTGTATGTGAATACGTTATCATTGTTGAAGATAACACTGCACCAGTTGTAGTATGTGATCAGAACACAGTAGTTTCTTTAACATTGGATGGTACAGCTGTTGTATTAGCTGAATCTTTTGATGATGGAAGTTATGATGATTGTGGAAATGTATCATACCTTGTAAGAAGAATGGATAATGGCGCTAATTGTGCAAATGCAGGTTCTGCGTTTGATGCAACTGTTCAGTTCTGCTGTGCGGATATAGGAGAAGAAATAATGGTAGTATTAAGAGTTGAAGATGAAAATGGTAACTTCAACGAATGTATGGTAAATGTAGAAGTACAAGATAAATTGCCTCCAGCGATTGTTTGCCCTGCTAATGTAACTGTAGACTGTGATACTCCTTTTGACATTAATAATTTAGCTATTGATTTCGGAACAGCTACAGCTTCTGATAATTGTAATGTTTCAATGTCTGAATCTGCTAGTGAAAATATAGATGATTGTGGTGAAGGATTCATTATAAGAACATTTACAGCTACTGATCCAAATGGCTCTGCTCAATGTTCACAAATTATAACATTTGTAAATAATGATCCATTTGATGAGAATGATATAGCCTTTCCAGCAGACATTACTTTAAACGAATGTGTTGATCCATCTTCTTTGGATCCTTCAAATACAGGTGGATTTCCAGTAATAACTGAAGATGCTTGTGATCAAGTTGGCATTGACTATGATGATAAAGTATTCTCAATTGTAAATGGTGATGACGCATGTTTCAAGATTTTAAGAACTTGGGAAGTACTAGACTGGTGTAATCAATTACCAAATGGTGATTTTGTTACATTCACTGATGTTCAAGTAATTAAAGTAATAAATACAGTTGCACCTACATTTACAGGTGATTTCCCTGACTTAAGTGTATGTACTTTCGATGATGATTGTGAAAGTGGATTTATAAACTTATCAGCTGCTGCTGAAGATGAGTGTATCAATGAACTAGTATATTCTTATAGAATAGATGCATTCAATGATGGTTCTTTCGATATAATTTCAGGTTCTCAAGTTGGTGAATCAATTGATGCTTCAGGAACATATCCTTTAGGAATGCACAGAATTGTTTGGACTGTTGAAGATGGTTGTGGAAACTCTACAAATCAGACTCAATTTTTCTCAATTGTGAATTGTAAAACACCTACGCCTTATTGCTTGAATGGTTTAGCAATTGAGTTAATGCCAATTGATACAGATGGTGATGGTGAAGAGGATTTCGGAATGATTGATATATGGGCTAATGACTTTGATGCAGGATCTTTCCATGTATGTGGGTTCCCTGTAACAGTTTCATTCTCTGCAGATCCACTTGATACAGGTAGAGTTTATACTTGTGCTGATTTGGGTGACAACATCGTAGAAATATGGGCTCACGCTACTTTACCGAATGGAGAAATATTATCTGATTTCTGTACAGCGACTCTTGATATTCAAGCGAATAACGGAATATGTGACGGAATGGATCCAGGTATGTTAGTAACTGTAGAAGGTAATGTGAAAACTGAAATGGACGAGAGTTCAAGTGAAGTAAGTATAAGCCTTGGTGGAAGTGAAATGAATACAATGACTGATAACTTCGGTACATATTCATTCCCTGCAATGCCTACTGGTGGAGCATATGAAATTACTCCTTCTAAAGATGATGATGCATTGAATGGTATCACAACTGCTGATATAATTTTAATTCAGAAGCATATACTTGGATTACAGACCTTAGATAGTCCTTATAAACTAATAGCTGCGGATGTAAATCATGATGAAAAGATTGGTGGTAATGATATTATCAACATTAGAAAATTATTATTAGGATACTACGATGAGTTCCCAAGCAATGAATCTTGGAGATTTGTTGACGCAGCTTACCAATTTTTAAATCCTGCTAATCCTTTTGCTGAAAACTTCAGTGAAACTTACATGATCAATGATCTTACGAATAACATGAATGTTGATTTCGTATCTATCAAAATTGGTGATATCAATAACTCTGCAGAAGTAAATATTGATAGCGAAGATGCTTCTACAAGATCAACAGAAGAATTGAATTTATCAATCGATAACAAAGAATTTAATACTAATGAAATAGTTTCTGTAGCATTCACTGCAGCTGAATTAACTGAACTATATGGTGCTCAGTTTACCGTTAACTTCAATAGTAATAAATTACAATATAAAGCAGCTTATTCTGGTGCTTTTGACTTATTAGAAAATGCAAATATTGGGTTAGTAAATGCTGATCAAGGTATACTTACAGTGTCTATTTCAGATGCAAATATGACTACTGTTGAGCAAGCTGATGAGTTATTTATTATCGAATTCGAAGCTGTAAATAAAGGTCAATTAATGAATAACGTATCAATTACTTCTGATGCTGTAATCGCCGAGGCATATGATGCTGACCTTAATGTTATGGACATAAATGTTGAATTTAGAAATGAAGAAGGTAATGTAGAAACAGTATCTCAATTTGAGGTATTCCAAAACATACCGAATCCATTCTCTCAATCAACTACTGTAAGCTTTAACTTACCAAGTACATCATTAGTTAATATTTCAGTTTTTGATGTAGCAGGAAAGAGATTGTTTACTACAAGTAATACTTATTCTCAAGGAATGAATTCTGTTAATATCGATGTTAATTCATTCGATGCAAGTGGTATCCTTTATTATCAAGTAGAAACAAATGAATATTCTGCAACCAGAAAAATGGTTGTGCTAAAATAATACCGACAGGTAAAAGATTGTTTACTGTTTTTGGGATGGGATCCCGATCCATAAAGTTGGGTCGGGTCCTTTTTTTGGGGTTAAACCCAAAGCTATTCCTTAATAATATCGAGTTAAATAATTGAATTTATACCATTTCGCTTTTAATTGTCCTAATAAATTCAACGATTATCATTTCAATTTTGATGCAGAAAACACACGCGTATCATTAGATACGGCGAATGAACAACTGGTCTTGCCTTAGCAAGAATTTCAACAGTGAAGTCGAAATACTTGTACTGAGCTTCTTGTCGAAGTGAGGCGAGAACTGCAACCTGATGTTTCAGGTAGGTTGCGCGAAGAAAGTGAGATGATAAATTAGAAAATATATGAAAAATTAGAGGCGAAATGGTATTAATCCTTTATGTTATACTTATCTCTTCACAAATAAATTGTACTCATAATACGAAAATGAAAGTATCTGTCTTTTGATTCTAATAATTATGGGTAACAACTTATAAATCTTTGCCAAAGCAATAGAAGTGGTGAAAATTAACTCTAGAAATAAGAAATAAAGAAAATAGCTGTAAAACGATTATTTTACAAGAACACTCATAGCACCACTTACTATTTTATTTGGTGGACCCAAAGCTTCAACAATTGTATCTCCCATTCTAGCCAAAGGCATATTATTTACTAATACGGTTGAACTTCCAGTTGTTACAACTCCTGGGCCGTGTGGTGGAACGGGCAGTGGTACTGGACAAATTGAAATATCTGCCATTGCACCTAAACTAGAAATCATGGAACCCATAGACGTTGCTGCTGTTATTTGACCAGCTTGCTCAGCTGCAATTGCGGCTGGTGCTCCAGGGGTGCCCGACGCTGCTACTTTTGCGGCTTTTAAAGATTTAAGGGTTATATCACTAACTTTTTTAGCAACATTAAGCCCAGCAACACCTGCTAAAGGTATGCCTCTCCATGCAGGACGACCACCAATCATTACATTTAAAGAACCAGTTCCGCCTCCTCCTAATGGAGTACCGTGTGCTGTTGAATCGCCTATCCTTGCTGCTGGTTTTGACATAGAATTTAGTTTATGCTAAAATAGATGATTTTTTAGTATTTGTCAATACTTAATGACTAAATGCTTTGCGTCAGCGATGAGAAAGTGTTTATCCCGAATTACAAGTACTGATCTTTAATAGATAAATGATATTATTTTATAACAATATAAGATTGTAATTAAAACAGAATTAAAGGGACGAGCGAACAGCGAGCACTGTATCGTAGCGCCCGGACGCCCTAAATAGTTTTTCCTTCTTTACGAAATTCTTTACGGATACCTTGGATAATATCTTTTTTTGTGATTTTTTTATTCCCTCTATCTGCAGCTTGCAAACTAACATAACTAAGAATGTTAATTATGGTTCCACCTGTGAGTTCATAGTTTTTCGCTATCTCCTTCAAATTAATGTTATCATCAAAATCGAATTTGCTGAATGTATTTTGCCATAATCTATATCTTAAGCTATGGCTCGGTAAAGGAAAGTAAATCATACTTTGAAACCTTCTTGCAAAAGCTTCATCCATGTTGGATTTTAGATTGGTTGCCAAAATAAGGAGTCCTGGAAATTCTTCCATTCTCTGCAATAAATACGCTATTTCTTGGTTTGCATAACGATCCTTAGCATCTTGAGTATTCGTTCTTTTACCAAAAATTGCATCAGCTTCATCAAAAAATAATATCCATTCTTTATTTTCTGCTTGATCGAATATATTAGCTAAATTCTTTTCTGTTTCTCCTATATATTTTGAAACGATTTTAGATAAATCTACTCTATATACATCACGTTTACTTGTTTTTCCTAGCAAACTAACTGTCAGTGTTTTACCTGTTCCTGGAGGTCCATATAATAGTGATCTATAACCCGGCTTTATGAACTTCTCTAAACCCCAGTTATTCATGATTTCATTCTTATGCTCTAGCCATTTAAGAATTTCTTCTATTTCATCCAATACATATGGTTCCACTACTAAATCGTCCCAGTCCAAGCGGGTTGTTATCTTTTGAGCTGGAAATTCTGAATTAAAAGGAGGAATATATTCTTTACCCGTTGTGAAATAGCTTAAGTATCCTTTTGTAATATTCAATATACTAGATAGAATTGGTTCACTGCTTTTGCTTCGATCATAAGTAAGCATACTCTTTTTCCGAAAACTGTGCTCTTCGTCAAAATATGACATGACATTGAAACGCTTACTTATATCAGTTCCAGCAATAACAAAAGCCGCAGTTTCACCGGTAGGAATAAATCCGCTGTGTTGATTGCCTTTTACACCACCGAATTCTGTGAAGCCTCTCCCGTAAGTTTCATTCTTGGTAAAGAACATGTCCAAGAGCTGAGGTGAAAGGTGAGGCGCTAATGCAAGTAAAAGTATAATCCGTTCTTCGTTATTGAAATTCAGTTCATTTACTATCTCTGCATAGGTTGATTTATCAGTTGTCAGATTAGGTGCTTTTATATCACTTATCTTTTTATACTTTGTCTCACCTCCAAAATAAGATGTAAACCTAAACTGCATAATATTGTACAGCCAAATGAATTCTTTGGCTAAAATATTTGCATTCAGTTCTTGTTTATTGTCTTGGTTCTTTGTCATTTAGTTGCCCGATTTCAAGTCGGTCATATCTATAAGATCATATGATTTCACATCAAACAATGCCTTGTCAGGATTACCATCTTCAACATTCTTAACGAAAAAATCCATAGTATCTCCACTTTTATATGTAATATGCATCTCAAGAGGGAATCCATAAGAAGTTCCTAAATCAAGTCTTTGATATTCCATCAAAGAAGCAAATAAATCGTAATCTAAGTCAACTTCTGCACTTAACCATACAACTCCTTCGTAGTCATCTCCATCAACAACATATTTACGTGCTATAAATCCATCAATTTCTTTGATGTCACTTGTTCTTTCAAATTCTGTTTTTGTTTTTGACTTTTCAAATATTTCATAGTCATGAAATTCTTTCAATGCTTTATCATCGTATAATTCTGTGTTGATTTTAGTTGCCGCTTCATCTTGCTTATTGTAAATAATCAAGTTGTGAGGTTTTTTTACTAACATGGGTCTTATTGCAAGGTCATATTTATTACTTACAACTTTTATAAGATTGTTATCGACACCTCCAGTACCTTCGATACTAATTGTAAGGTTTCCACTAAAATTAAATGGAAGTACTTCTTTTATTACCTTTGTTTCTCCATTATTTTCATAAGCTTCTCCTCTATCATTTTTCTTGTTTTTTCCACGTACTTTATCTTCCGCGTTATCAAGAACATCGTCAATTTTATTTTCTACAGCTCTTTCAGTACGTCTATTAACGCTTCTTTCTGCGTCTTTCAAAATACTTTTTACATTAATTTGTGCAGGTAGTTGAATCATAAGAAAACAACAAAAGAGAAGAGCGGAGATTGTTTTAAGGTTCATCTTTTTACTTTTTGGTTAATTTAGTACACTTAATAAACGATTTAAAAAGTGGTTGGGATACAAATTTACCGATAATATACATAAAATTTTAATCCCATTCAACTTTAATCATATAAGGAACCCAAGAAAGTCGGATCATTGAGTAACCCCATGGTAATTTACCAAGTAGTAGGTCGTATGCCTTTCTCTCTACTCTTAATATCCATTGTTTTCCACGGAAGAATAATACACCATCTCTTATTATAAATGATCCCCTTAAATTGTCAGTGCTAGAATTCTCGAATGAAGGCCATTGTTTTATTACGTTCAGTAATAATCCGTCAGCAATATCTTTTTCTTTTTCGGTTAATACGATTCCTTTTGGAAGAGATTCTTCTAATGGTAGTCCTGTAAAAATTTTATTTAATGCGAGATATGGTTCTTCTATGTCTGTTGATTTTACTGCCAAATACTGTAAAAGTAGAGTCGCCCTTTCACGCATTTCTACATTTTTGAATTCACCTTTTTGGTCTAAATAGCCACTAATGTTGAATAAAGTTTTAAAAAATGGCCAGAGTAAACAAAGACCTGCATTTTTAACAGGAATACCTTCTTCCAACTTCTTTTTTGTATCTCGTAGTTCCAGTCCTACATAGGTTGGAATTTCATCTATATATTTGATTAATTGATTTTTTTCTTCCTCAGTAAAGTACTCGACTTTAGACTCGTACATGTTAATTAAATTTTTCTTATGTACATCATACGTCCAGCCCTTTAGTTTTTTCAATTCTTCAAAGTATAGCTTGAAGATATTCGCTTCAGTTAACTGTTGATGTGAATTTATAAGACTCAAAAATATTAATTGGACCTGCTCATTATTGACATGGATTCTAAAGTATTGTTTGTACTTATCAAATAGCTTATAGTATAGTCTAGCCTTGTCAGTTGGTAGGGCTAACTCAAGAATATCTTTGAAACTTTGGGTAGTTATTTTTGAAAGGACAGGGTTTTTAAGGATTTTCTTGTTTGAAAAGATTTCCTGGATTTCTTTTTTAGGAATTTTGTGACTTTTTAATTGTTTTAAAAGTGCAGGTAATCCTTTTTTTAAAGTCACTTTTGTTTCATTTATAATAGTGTTTTTTGTTGAAATTATATGGACCTTTTTAGCCTCAGTTATACTATTTTTTTCACCTTTTGCTTTTGATTTCTGTACGTTCGATTTCATTACTTTTGATTCCTGAACTTTTGATTTCATCACTGTTTGTTTAAAGTCAGTTGGTAAATAATAATCTTGTAAGAGTGTTTTTAAACTATAAATCGCAACTTCCTTCGTTCTTTGTTTAATAACTTTTTGTTCTTGTTCCAACGATTGCAGAATTATCTCATCTTCTTTTTCTGAAACGCTAAAACTTCTATCTTTTACTTTGGGTAGTTTATAAAATACTTTTAAAGCTTCCGCTTTACTTTTAATAACTTTTTTCGAAAGTAAAAACGCTTGTGTTAGTTCTAAATACTTTGTCAATATAGACTGTGGACTCTTGTTGGAACTTGCAATAAGAATTAGTAATTGACTATGAGCGTATTTATTAGTTGAAGTAGGAACGGTATTGGGTTTGATGTTAATATCAAGTAATGTTTTACTTACATATGATAATAGTTCTGAATATGAGGTTTTAGCTATATATTTATTTAACTCATTTAGTTGAATGGATAGTGAAGAATAGTAGCTATAAAAGGAATTCAGAAGCTTATTCGTTTGTTTTTTTGATATTTTATCAGTGAAGTTGATAATACTAGCAGCTAAGTTTGGTGATTTATATTTATTTAGACTTTTGAATATGGAATTCAAAATAAATGGTGATTTACCATATAATTGATTAATTATTTCATTTTCAGAGTCAAACAATTCTGGTAAGTTAGCTAGTAATTCTTTTGAATTTTCAGGTTTTAAAAGAATTGGTAAAACAGTACGTAAAAGTACAGCCTTAGAATCAGTCCTAGGAACATATGATTTAACAATGGATTTATAAAAGTCTGATTTTAGTAATTCATTGAATAGTGATTTATCATTTATATTTAGAATCTCATTTATCCTATTTTCGATTAATTCATGTGGATCAATTGATAGAGAATCTATTCCTATTATTTTACTTACGATTTGGGTATGAGAAGTAATTTCTTTGGTTAATCGTTTTAAGGTTTCTTTTTCGTAAGAAGTGAAGGTTTTTGATCCTGTTTGAATATAGTTTAGGAGATTAATGAATGCTTGAATTTTACTTGAACCAGTATCACCAAGCATAAAATTAGTTAGCACTTTTGATGCTTTTTTATTTTTAGAAAAAGATTTATTTTTTACAACTTGTCGAAGAATTCTTTCTTTTATTATTAATCTTTGTCCAGTTGGCTTACGCCCAAAATGTTGGTTTATTTCTTGACCATAAGTGGAGAGTGTTTCTATAAAAATCTTATCAAATTCAAGCATTGGAATATCAAGATATCTAGGCAACCATCCGTATTCTAAATAGTGAATTACAGCATCGAAATATCTAGCATCTTCAGGTATTACTTTATGATGTGCTACGCTTTTGAAATAATGGGAAGGATCTTTACTTATTTGATATGCAGTTGTGGTTTGTTTTTGTGCAAGGACTTTATTAATACTGCTGGTCTGCAGTTGAATATAGTTTTTAGGATTCGCTTTACCGTGCTTTATTTCATAGCTTACTTTTGTATTAAGCTTTTGAAATCTTTTTTTTAAGTTTAATCTAAGTAAGCGAGTTAAATTGTAGGTTAGATTATTTTCATTGATAAAGCCTAAATCGATTTCTAAACTTTCTATAATAATATGATATCCTTCTATATTTTATTCCTGTAATAGCTTATCGAGCATAGGTTTAATATCGATTCGAACAATCGAGCTTATTTTCGAAGCTACTGTTTGAAAGTGCGAATTATTTTCGAAGCCTTCTATTTCAAAAGACAAGGAATGAATCATATGCTTTATCGTCATACTTTCAATTCAACCTTCATTTTTTTAAGCGTTTTTTCACTTTCTTTATCTAGTTCTCCTTCGCTGAATTTTTTGAAGAGTAATAAAATATAAGCAGATAATTTATCGATGGTTTTTCTGTCTTTTTCTTCATTTTTCAAGTTTAACCACTTTTCATAAGCTTCTTCGAACAACTGCATTTCAGGGATACTTAACCAATAGAAATTAAACTTTAAATGAGCAGGAGCATTTAATTTTACAACATTCTCAAAAAGAAATTTCATTTTTTGAGATCTGAATCTTCCACTCCATCTCGGACATACACAAGTTACTTGAAGTGAGTAGGGGTCTTCATTGTAAATACTTACATTCGACATATCTTGATCTAGGTGAATTCTAAGATCCAAGTCAGAATCAATTATTTTAGTGTTTGTGAATTCGTGAATCAGGTCTTCAATAGCCGCCTCGACCTCTTTCTTACTACTAAAGTTTTCGCTTGTTACACGAAATTTTGAAGACTTCTTTGTCAATATGAAATGATAAAGATCTCCATTTTTCTTTGTTGTATAATTAGCCTTAGTTTTTCCTGTACTTAGTAAATTGGATGTGAATTCTGTTCTGCTGTAAGAAGAATCGTTATAGTCAAATTCACTTGTTAATTCTACATTGTCTTCACTGATATATATAAACCTAAAGGCTGCATTCACATCTCTTAATAAGATGTGCTCCACCAAGTGGAAGCCTTCACTTTTATCATTTAGCATATTCAGATTAGAGATTAATTCTGTTAAGGCATCTTCTGCATCTGTGAGTTTTGCTGTTTTATATATCGGGTATTGCTTTTTAGTTGAAGGATTATTGAAATAAATGACAAAGACTTTTTCCTGTTCTATCAAGTAATTATTTCTATCAACTCCGTAAGCAAGAACATCACTTAAGAAGTTTGGTTCTTCTGAATTAAAGCTAAAAGTTGATTTGGAAGGATTAGTCTTTTTATCATTTATTTTTAGTTTTTCAGAGAGCACTTTATCCAGTCTTTTAAATCCATAATCTTTGAAGTTAAATAGAAGAGCAATCTTCTTTTTAAGCCCTGAAACATTGTCTTTGTTAGAGTATGGAATTTTGTAGTTGAATCCCTTTGCTTTATTTCTACTAATATCAATGTAATTATTCAAGTACTTGATTTTAGCTTTAATATTTTCATTTAAGAACTGACCTTTTGCTAAAGAAGATGATTCTCTGTGAATGGCATTATATGCTTCTACAAGAAATTCTTCTCCGAATCTAGCCAACATATGATCTAGGATTCTATTTCGCCTTTCTTGAGCATTGTCGAATTTCTTATTTATTTCCTCTAGTGGTAAATTCGGTGTACCATTCGAATTAAAGATATCTTGATAACCAGTTACATAGTTCAAATGCTGATAGAAATATGTTTGATTCATATTTTCATCTGTAGAAAATAACTTATCTACATTAGCTAGTTGACTTAAGTAATTAGCCATCAGCTGCTCAAAGAAATACAAGTATGATCTAAGTTGATTTACTTGTGAAGCCCTCTTATCCGAAACTTTTCCTTCGAGACCATAATCCGTAATTCCATAACTTCTTGGAAAGCTATTTTGTATGGAAACATAGTCAGCAATTGCCTCTTTTTTTGTAGTAGAACTTATTTCTTCATCAGGTTTTTCATTGTATCTTTTATGTTTTAGAGCTTTTCTATTCTTCTCTATTTCAAAAGTGTAATTAACCACATTAATATCTGGTGAATATTCAATCTCACCTGCATAAATACTAACAAGACCTTCATCAAGGATTTTTTCAACATTTAGAGAAGGTACTTTGTAGTCTTCTAATTGTATAATTTCGGAAGGATTTCGTTCACCATTTACATAAAAGACAAAGTCATAAACTTCATCAACACCATCTATTTCTGTAATTGCTTTTATTACTTTCGAAGTAAATAATTTAGAGATATTATTCAAGTCACTTTGAATTAAATCTTCATCAAGAACGTATCCATTTTTTACTGGAGGATGATTGTGTATTATTTCTTTCCCATCATGCCTTAATAAAATCTCTTCTTCACTATAGAATTGTATGGTAGGGGAGAATAATGCTTGAATAGTAGATAGTACATTTGCATAAACACTTTCTCCTATTGCATCAGTTGAGATCGAAATATTAGCTTGAAAGTGTATATCTTCAAAATCTAGTAACCTGTACACATCAAAGTCTTCTCCCAAATTACGATAAGCATTTAGTAATTCTTGGACTTCCGTCAAAATAGCACTCGCATTTTCTATCGTTTCGTCAACTAATATTAATACTTCGTATAAGCCGTTTATTCGGGTCCCAACTTGACTTTGTTTTTTTGGATTAATCCAAACATTTTTAACACCTTTTACATGGTCAATTACAAGCTTCCGAAAATCAATTGTAGTTGTAGGTGCGGGTGGTAAAATGTCTTCAGGTGAATAGAAGGTTTTAAGAAAGTGCTTTTCTTCATCGTTTGATTGTTTGAAAAACAAATCTTTAATATCGAAGTTGGTTTTATAACCTAATTCAGTAAGCGCAAAACATAGATTTTCAAGAATAGTGACACCTGGGTCGTGTTCATTATAATCTGTCCATATCCTACCTGAAAGTCTTTGTACTTCTTCTACACCTTCTTGCTTAAGCGCATTGAAGTCCATGCTCTTAGGGTGCTTAAGGCCTTTTACGATTATTTTTGGTTCTTGAATTGCCATACGTGATGGGTTTTAATTTTTATCTGGGGTTGATGGGTTTAACTGGCTTGAAGCTTGTTCATTGATGTTTCCTATTAATTCAAAGACATCTTTGAAAGGCTCCTTACTAAGAGCTTTTAAAATGATATTCACCTCATCCAAAGTAAATAACATAGTTAATCTAGATGCTTCTTCATTATTATCACTCATTTATCTCTTTTTAATTGTCAATTTCTTAGCTCCTCCCGATGTACTTTTGGGTGAATTTGAAATAGACGTTCTTGGAGAAGACACTCCATTATTTGACCTTCTTTGGGCAGGGCCCTCAGCTTGCCAATCTTTTGGATATGCATCATTCTCAAATTCCTTATCCCACAATAAACGCACTCTATAAAATACATCTTTTGTAGCTCCGTCTTTCATTCCATAATGTGAACGAGTCTTTAATTGTACCATATATTTGGGCTTACCCGGCTCACTATTTAAATCATCTAATATCCATCTGAATTTAATTTTATTCAGGAATCTACCGAATAAAAATTTCGAACCAGCTTCTACTGTTCGCATTTTATTTTTGTGCCCTCTTTTGGTATGAGTCATCAACATAGTCGCGTAAGTCAGGCCGTATCTTCTGTCTTTATCGTCATTGATATGAGCGAAAATTTCAAAAGCTACGCATCCGTCAAGGTTTCTCAACCCATCAAGAGTATGCCATTTGGCGTCAGCCGTACAATAACCTTTTGAGTAACTCCCTAAAATACCTTTGGTACTAATTAGTCCATTTACCTCCAATTCATAATTTGGGGTAACCGTATTAATTCCTACATGTCCGTCATCTTGAAGAAACAATAAACTTTTACCATTCTGGTTGAAATTCAAGCCTCTACTATTTTCATTACTATCCAAACTGATATTCCATAGCGGCGATGAACGATCGCTAACCCTTTGGTAAAAACTCATCAAGTTCTTGTTAGCTCCTTTAGAAGTAAGCACTAGCCCATTGTCTGGATTAATGCCAATTCCATCATCTTTTATATTAAGAGCGGAGTCAACTAAATGTTCGAAAGCCTTATCATGAAAGCCTCCTTTATAAATTTTATATAGTTCGGATCTTGTATGTTGTGCCATCTAAATATTTATTGAGAAATTACTAGTAGGGTTCTTTTTGGAAATTGATTTAGCATCATTTTCACTCAATTGCGAGTTTTTAACTTTGATGTATTTTTTATCTCCTAGTATGTTTACCTTGTTTTGGAATCGAATGATATTATCGGAATTTACACGAGGGATAGGAGCTTCTTCTTCCTCATATTCAACCATTTCAATCTCATGAATGTCATCAGGAATTAAAAGTCCCCATGGTCTTGCTGCAATAATACTTACAATATCTTCTTCCATTGCTGTGTCCTGTAATTTATACACTCCGTCATCCTCTATGATATGAAGGATTGAAAACTTAGTAAGAAACTTAACATAATCTAGTCCCTTTATATAAGTCTGAAGTACATTTTCATTTATACTTCCACCTATTTTCATTTCTTCTGTAGAACTATACAACCAAGGCGCAATAAAATTATTTATATCATTGAATAACCTGTTTAGGGTTTGACCATTATTGTAATTGGCTATGAATTTTACATTGGCAATCACACGTACGTGCTCATATTTTGGGTTAATCACTTGAGCGCTCATGAAAGGAGAAATTCTTTCAGTGATATATTTTTCAATTAATAAAAGTCTGTGCAAAGAAAACTTTGGAGTCATGGTAACTTCATCAAGTTTTCTATGAGGGGCAACTACTATTTTTACTCCTTTGAGATGTTCTATTCCATATTTTTCTTCTCTAGCCTCATCATCTGCAAAAACATATTCTTTTTGTTCGTCTGAATCAAGGTCAATAGGGTCTGATAAGTAACTTAATACCTTCGTTTGTTGAACAGTAGGGAATTTTTCAAGAATGATTCTTTCTATATCCCAGTGAGTTACTGCTCTTTCTTTGTGCCTTAATTTTTCGCTAACTCGTATGTTGAATTGGGCTGTATTTTCTGGGAGTCGGGCTCCAAAAGAAGGGTAGGGTTGTGAAACCGATTTTATTTGCGGAATATCCGTTTGGAGAGAAGATATTGTGCCTGATGGTAAAGTATCATAAAGTCGATCTTTGTTGTCGTGATCAAAAATCCATTTAGCTAATACACCATTTGTGGTGAGATGAATTGCTTTACATATTTTACTAACATCACCATTAATACTTGCTCCTATCCAAAATAAATTTTCATCTAAAATTGTATTTCCATCGGTTATCGTCAATGGGAGTTGTAATCTTACGTTTCCAGTTTCAGTAAATCCATATGTAGTATCAAAAATAAGTTTACTATCATCGAATGGAATCCATCTATTTTCACTTAGATACATCCATGTTATATTAGGGACATTTTTGATTGTTTGGTCTGTAGTTTCTTCACTTGTCAATTCAAAAAACAAAGTAATTGTCTCTGGTGGACTAACATCTTTTAGCCCTATAAAAAGGTAACCATCTTTATTGTATTCAGGCAATAGATAATCCTTGGAAGAAGTTCCTCCTTCGAAAATTGTTTCAACTCCATAAGGATGGATATGGAAATTCATTTCAGGTTTACTTGTGTCTCCATGAAGTATATTCCATTCAGTCTCTGCCTTGTAACTAAAGTAAGCATTTTTATAAAATGGTATTACCGGCACCTCAGGGAAGTTTTTTTGTTCCTCGGGGTTTTCTATATTTTTATTAATTGCTTGTTGCAATTCATTCTGATAAATATTATTGTATAAAGCGTGTCTTGGCTCTACAATTTGCATGATGAAGTATCCAGTTTCCATGTTGTCTTCATATGGATTATCACTTGGTAAGTCGTAATTTGGGATAATATCAAGAAGTGCAAGTTTATCTTCATCCAAAACATATTTGGAGTGATCAAGTGGTGTTATGGGTATGATTTCTTGATCTCCCTCAGTAGTTGTGAACATAGGAAATTCAAGTGCTTCATCTCCTGGTAATTGATGGTCAAAATTTGAAATAACTCCAAATTGGACTTTTATTTCAGCAGGGTGAAGTGGCTCTTGGTAACCTTTGTAATGTTCTAAGAAATCTTCTACTGTTTCAGGTACTTTATCCCATTCTACATGTAAAACAGCTTCGGTGAGGTCTTTTTTGAAAAGCTCAGGTGCTCCTATATAGGATAATGACCCTCTTTGGGGTTGAATTCCATATGGGTAAATATTTCTACCTTCATAGTAAGAACCTTGCTCATCATAAGCTTTTATCATTCTTAATCTATCTACGTCAACTTTTACATTGATTTTTTCAACTGAAAGTGATTGGAAGAATGAATAAACTAGCGGTTGTTTTTTATCGTTTAAAACTAATTTAATAAGTGGGTCTGGAGTATCAAAAATATCTCCTTCGTGAATCGAAGGATTGTAAGAGACAATAGGAGGCACAGAATTTGGCAATGTAAATTCTATTTCCAAAGCATTCAAAACATTCATATTTTCTTCATCGGGTAGTTCGGTGTCAAAAACCCAATCACCGTTACCGACAGCTTTGAATGTAATTGTATTCGCTTGAACTTCATGCCATTTCATTGATGAAGTAAGAAAGATTCTAAAATTCCTTTCTTTATCTACCTGATTGAAAATTCTATCATAAAATATTTCTTGAAGAACCTTAGCGGGTTCATTAGCTTTTCTTTCTTTGTTTACTTTTAGATAAATATCGTAAACTAATCTTTTATAAATCCGAGTAGACTCTTTACTGAAATCTAGTCGTATCGTTACTTTTCTGTTACCTTCATTTAAATGAAAAATAGGAGAACTGAATGCAAATCCTAGGTTAGCATGACCCATATTTGATTCTTCACTAGCTTTATATTCTTGTTCCTCACCAAAGATTGGCCAAGGATGTCTGATCTCTTGAAATTTTCCGAGACCATCAACAGAATTAGCGACAGGTGCGGAATAGATATGGCTAGTTAGTTTGTAATTACTAGTATCCAAGTCATCTAATCTACTAGAATATACAGTTTGGATCTTCTCGATTTTAGCTTGAGTAATTTCTAGATCGTCTACAGTTTCAAAAAGGATATCACTTCCATCATCATTAAGACCTGCTGAAAGTAAAGAACCTTTGGGAAGTAAGTGTCTATCTATATTGTCAGCTGCTTCGAAAAATATGTATGTGAAATCTGAATCACCATCATATGGCTCAAGCTTTAGAATGTTTTTATAATAAAATGATTGAAGACGCTCAGTGATTTTGTTATAATCATTTTGAACATTTCTAAAAACTTTTAAAAAGCTTATGAAAAGAGCAATGTCTGGATTGTGATTGTCTTTAAACTTTAGTGAATTATGAAAGTATCTTTTGAAGTGATTTACAGTAAAATTAAGTGCTTGAAAAATAAATCGATATTGCAATCTTAGTGCAAGCATTCCAGAAATCAGCTTTTCAAGATCATTTTTTCCATTGAATAAATTTGAACTACTATGATTTTCATCAATCCAGTGTTCATTAATGTTGTCAAAGGAAAAATTGTCTAATTCTTGAAGGGGTTTAATTTTTTCACCTATGTTCTTGAATTGAATCAGCTCATTAAGGTGAGGTTTAACCTTGTCGTTGATTATATTGAATAATTCAAATTCAACTTGACTTTCAAATTTTTTCTGATTGAGATTAAGCTTTACTATTGAAGCATGCCAATCATTGAAGTTGTTGACTATATTCTTACATATTGTAAAAAGAGATATATAGTCTTTAGCTTTTGAATCAATTGATTGATTACTGTAAAAGCTATTAATAACATTAGTAGCTTTTTTATCCAGTTGCTTTAAATCAACAGAGATAATTAAAGCGATATTTACGCTAATGTCAGAGTAAAAAAAAGGCTCCCAAGAACCGTCTTTTTTATTATCAAAATTATAGTAATGAATGTGCTTACTTAATTCGGCTGCATACGCAATGAGTTCAGGAAGTGTCCTGTCATCGAGTCTTACAAAATCTGGATCTAGAGACTTGGGGGCTCTATTGTGTCTAGCAGATCCAAAACCGAAAAAAGTAGAACCATAACTTGGTACAACTTTATTCATTTTTGTTTATTGGTTTCGCTGCTAAGTTATGTAAAAAATTACACTTCGTCGACTAAAGTTCCCTCAATTTTATAAAATGGAAATACGATATTATGTCTTGTATTTATTTTTCTTACAAT
>CAZMKA010000029.1:24300-28716 GCA_964566605.1 uncultured Saprospiraceae bacterium
CGTTTACAATACCTTCGAGTTGTTCTGAAAAATCTAACTTTATATCATCGATTAGGATTCTAGGTTCATATTCTATCAATGCATTTCGAATTGCATCTGAAATCATATTACGGGTAATTTCATTAATCGGCTCAAATAAATAATCATGCATTGCGCATCCAAAATGAGGATTTGTCACACGTTCTCCTTTCCTTGTGCTAAGAATTATTGTCATTGATTGAGTGATGTCTTTAACATCAGAAACCATTTCAACTGAACCTTTATCATTTACAAATGAAGGGGGAAAAGTCCATCCACGTCCTAAAAAATTTCCATTGAACATAATTCTTGTTTTAATTTAGTTTGACTAACGATCCATTAATTGTAGTAACTCCACTAGCTGTTACTTTTGCCATTCCTCCGTCTACTTTGGCTTCTGCTGCAGCTTTTAATAATGCTGATCCACCTTTACCTTCTAAATGAATGCTGGCGCCTTTTGCTGTAAATTTTCCAACAGCATCCATATCTATTTTTTGACCTGCATTGACTGTAATGGTCTTAGGAGAATCAATTAATATCCCAGAACTATCCATTACTATTTTATTATTATGTTGATCTTTTAGTGTAATGGATTGTGCATCATCATTAATCTCTAAGAAATTACCACCTGGAGTGGTAAGAGTAATAATTTTTTTATCCTCTTCGAAGACAAGCTTCATATGGGATCTTGTAACTAAAGCTTTTTGGTTGTTGCCATCAGCTGGTTCATGATCACTATAAGCTGAATGCGTTCTTGAATATAAAGAACCTAAAATTACTGGGAATCTAGGATCATTCATTAAAAATGCAACTACTACTTGATCTCCGATTTCAGGATACCATATAAATCCACTATCAGCAGAAGCGGATGTACTGCTCAGTTTAGCCCATAATCCTTCATCATCTTCTTTGAATGATGGAATTTTAACTTGTACTCTGAAGTCGTTATCTGGATCACCAGACATTTTAGTTACTTCACCAATGAATATACCTCTTGGCGCAGGCATTAAGCCCATATTGTCTGGAGTAGTTCCTTCAGTATGCTCAGGATCGAATGAATGTTCGTCTAGGCCGATAATTGCTTCAGTCATATAATTACCTTGTTGAACAATATGTCGAACTCCGGTAACATACATTTCTCCTTTGTAATAGTCATGGACCTTTTTCATTTCAATATATGAATCTAATTTAAGGTCAGCAATTCCTTGCATTGTAATTTTACCTCTTGTTCTTGCAAGACGACTATGCAATAATTTTGAATTAGCCATGTCTTTTAATTCTTGGGTATCAAGAGCAGTAGGAAGATATAATGTTTCTTTTTCTAATTTTAAAGATTCTGCTAATTTAGGGCCTTTTACGTCGGAAGAACCTTGTTTATCAAGATCTGGTTCCGAAGAACTTGCAGTTTTAAAGGAGTGATTAGAGGCATCCCATCCTTTTATTTCTATTTCTTTTCTTTGAGTTTTAGCATCTACTTGGAGGTCGAAATCAATAATGTCGTCACCATAAGTTAATTGAACAGTTTTACCTCCTGAGCCAGGTTTTACAAAATGATATTTATTGAATTCAGCAATAACTACACGTTCGCATGCTTTTGCTCTTGAAAGTAAAAAGTCCCAGTCGGAAGCATTGTATTGTACAATTTTGGCATGAGTAGTTTTAGTAGAATCAACTTTACAATCAATACCATATGTTTGCAAAATTTGTTTTGCAATTTCTGAATCTTTCTTTTTTGCAAAGTAATCATTGTCTTTCGTCAATGTTAGCCCTACACATTTATCTGTTGCATTAATAGTAGTTTTACCATGTCTGTCCCCGGATGAATTATATCCTACTGAGGAAACTATACCCTCGAATACTGGCATCAATTGTTGATGATAACCAATTTCAATTTTGATGTCGTCGCCGGGTTTCCAGTTATTCTCATCCATTACTTGCATTCTTTGTTCATAAGGATTTCCATCCAAAATAGAAATAGTTGCAAGAGGTAATTTATTCAGATTAGTTTCAATTTCTATATCTGATATTTGATATTCTTCTCTTATCTGTTCTCCATTAATAGTAACTTTATAGGAGACCAGGGAGGTGGTTTGGTCAATTAAGGGTGATTTCATATTCTCAACTTAAGTTGATAAGTGGAGGGAAAAATAGTTTCGTCCCTATAGGGATTTCTCTGAAATTCGTTAGTCCATTCATTTTTGCAATTTGGACATAATAACCAACATCATCATAAATTTCTTGACACATAGAAGTTAAACTATCACCTTCTTTGAAAGTAAAGATGTGAGTAACATCAGGAGAAAAAGGAGGATCGGCTTGAGATAAGGCTTTTTTATTTCGGTGTATTACAAAAGATAAATCAACTTCTGCTATAAGAGGATCTCCTTTGGAATCAAACAAGGTATAGTTTACATCGAAAGATTCGATGTTCCACCATTTTTTCTTGAAAGCTTTTCCATAGTTAATTTGGATAAAATGACATTTGTGTGAACCACTTTGGAATTGGTAAACACATTCTAGTAATTCTTGTAATTGATCAGTAACAGATCCTGCAGTTGCATTTACGTATCCAGTACCATCTATAATCAATTGCATACTTACAGTTTCTTTACCATAACCCTTAAACTGGAAAGTATCAAATGCAGTATTGGCAACATTTTCACTATTGACATTAACAGCCCTAGAATGTTTAATGCTTTCAGGGTTAATTTTAGCCGTAAATGCACTGCCACCAGGTCCTCCTCCATCATAAGGATCCTTGACACTGGGCACAAATTTTATATTACTAGAACCTAATGAATAATTTGACATTTTATCGTCTCTTTTGTCGATCTAAAGCTTTTTTGATTTCAGCTTTACATTCGTTGATTATTTGTCTTTTTAATTTTTTTAGTTGTTCTGTACTTACAGAACCATTTTCTTGGGTGTTTTTTCGGTTATCTATGTAACCTTTTATCTTTAATTCGCGGATTTCAATAGCCATTAAGAAAAATAATTTTAATAAACAGAACTAATAATTTCTGAGCAACTAAATACTAAAGTTTCAAAAGCTAATTCATTATTCTGCGCATTGAAAGTACTTATTTCCCATGATAGTAAAGAGGGATTAACTAATGCCCAAGTACAAACACTTTTTCCTTCTTCATTATTTAAATTTATTACAATAGTTCCTATTGTTTTATTAAGCAATGAATAAGGTGCATTTATATGTAGTAAGTCTTTAATTCTTTTAAATAAATCGGCAGTACTGCTTACCATTTCACTAGCATTTATAATGCCTTTTTTGAACGTTACATCACCATATGATGCAACAGTAGGAATTTTATATACCTGATTATTTATACCTCCACTACGTACTTCCTTGAATCCCATTTCAGCTTTTATGCCAGAAATCTCTTGAAACTTAACTTCTTGTCCCCACAAACTTGCCGAGAAAAGAAAAGCTGGATTTGGAAAATTAGAATTTGAAGCCATTATTAAAGATGCTTAGAATTTATTCTTGAATACACGAAATCTATTTGTTCAATAGAAATAGCGTTTTCATCCGATTTTAAATCACCATTTGTAAGTTTAGTTGGAACTGCCCCTACAATAGTCCAAGTAATAACATCTTTACCTGTTTCATCTTTTAAAGTAACAGTAATGTCAATTGGTTCAGTTTCAGCTCTGTAATTTTTATTTTTTCCAGAGATTAATCCATCAAAAATAGTCCAAACTTCTTTATCCCCTTTAAAAATTCCTTTTTTAAAGCTTACTTGACCAGATTTATATAAACCTGATCTTTTTTGTGTGGTTAGATCAGCATCTGAACCGCTTCTATATTCAAGGAATTCATATTCTTGATCTAATCCAGTAACTTCCTGAAACGGAATTGTAGCCTCTGGGAATTTGACTTCAAAAGCAAACTTAGGAACAGGAAATTTTTTACTTCTATCCATTTTTGTTGATTGTTTTTGTAAAATTGGTTAATTAAAAGACAATTATAATCACCTTCCTCGAAAGGAAGGTGATATAATCGTATTTTAGCTTGCATATGCTACTCGAATTCTACTTCGATTTCTTCATATGCGAATTCTATCGACTCGATAGAAACTTCATTAGCATCAGATTTTAAATCCGTACCAGTATACTTAATAGGGAATGCATTAGTGATATTCCAAGACATTACTGCTTCACCTTGCTCATCAAGCAAAGTAACTGTAATATCCATTCTATCATCTTGCGTATAGTAAGCTTTTTCCTCTGTAATTGCTTTGAACAATTCAAGACAATCTTCATCGTCGTGGAAAACACCTTTTTTAAGTACTAGGTTACTTGTTTTAACAAGACCTGCTGATTTATTAGGACTAAATATCTCGCTATCACCGTGTCTGTACTCAATTACTTCTGTTTGAGATT
>CAZMKA010000030.1:0-28296 GCA_964566605.1 uncultured Saprospiraceae bacterium
ATGTTGATGGCGTGGAGTACATGTCAGGTGATGTAATAAATACAAGTACAGACTTGACAGTAATAAGTGCAGCAGGTGAGTGTAGCGATACAATTAGCTTCAGTGTGATAATTACAGATGGTCCAATCTTAGATGAAATAGCGGATATCGTAGCATGTGATTCAATCATATTAGGCGATATCACTGGTGTTGATTTATCAGGAACAGAAGTATATGTAGATGTTGATGGAGTAGAGTACATGTCAGGTGATGTAATAAATACAAGTACAGACTTAACAGTGATTAGTGCAGCAGGCGAATGTAGCGATACTATCAGTTTCAGTGTGATAATTACAGATGGTCCAATCTTAGACGAGATAGCAGATGTAACTGCTTGTGGAATTTATATATTAGGTGATATTTCAGGAACAGATTTAAGTGGTACCGAAATGTATGTTGATGCAGCTGGAATTACTTATTCAAGTGGTGATTCTATCATAAATACAAGCGTCTTAACTGTTACCAGCGGAGATCCTGGGTGTAATGATGAAATTACATTTACTGTAACAATCATAGATGGCCCGAGTATTATTGATCTTGCGGATGTAGAAGTATGTGACTTTTATATACTACCAGAAATTTTGGGCGTAAGCCTCACAGGAAACGAAGGATACTATCTTGATTCTAATGGACAAGGAGATAAATATAATGCAGGTGATACGATTTACCCTACTACT
This sequence comes from uncultured Saprospiraceae bacterium, assembly GCA_964566605.1. GTDB lineage: Bacteria > Bacteroidota > Bacteroidia > Chitinophagales > Saprospiraceae > JAHDFB01. The sequence goes on from CAZMKA010000030.1 coordinate 717, forward strand.
ACTGTATACATATATGATGGCACAACAGGTTGTGAAGACGAACAGTCATTTATGGTTAATGGATTGTCAGTGTCAAATGCAATATTAAGTGGAGGAGGTGAAATATGTGAGAACTCAGGAGAAACTGTTTCATTAACTATAGATGTAACAGGTGAAGGACCTTGGGATGTAGATGTGGTTTCAACAGAAGGATATGATACAACATTTGTATTGGATGTAAATACAATAACTTGGGAAGTGAGTGAAGCAGGAGTTTATTCTATAAGCTCGATAACCTCTTCTAATGGTTGTTCAGTTACAACTGAAGGAGAAGCTGTTGTAACTTACCTTGAAGAAGTACAATTACTTTCAAGTACAAGTACATGTACTGATGATGGATTAGGTTATGTTGTAACGGTTGTGTTACAAGGTGGAGATCCTTTAACATACATGGTAAATAGTATATTCGTAAATCCTACAGGTGAAGAACCATTCACGTGGAATAGTGCAGTATTAAATACAGAATCTTATGACTTTGAATTTGAAGATGAGAATGGTTGTAACATTATCGAAGTTTCTGGTTCTGCACCAGATTGTGGTTGTGTTTCTCAAGTAGGTGAAATGGGACTTGATACATTGAGTTCATGTGATGATGCAGTTTCACTAGAAGCTTTCTACGATTCATTGTTACAAGTATTAGATAATGATGATGTATTGACTTTTGTACTTCATGATTCAGCAGATAACACGTTAGGAGATATCATTGCGACAAACAGTGAACCAATCTTCACATTTGATCCATTCGAAATGAACTACGATCAAGTATACTATGTATCAGCAATTGTAGGAAATAATGATGGAAGTGGTCAAGTAGACTTTGATGATGAGTGTCTATCGATTTCATTCGGTCAGCCGATTATATTCTACTCGATACCTTTCGCTGAAATTGATGGAACATATGATTTATGTGAAGGTGATTCTACCTCTATATTCGTAGATTTCTCAGGACTAGGACCTTGGGATTTAGTTTTTGAGATAAATGGTCAAGAATACGTGATAACAGATATAACTCAGGATCCTTATGAATTAATTGCAGCTCCATCGAGTGATATTGAAATAGTATTAACAGCAGTAAGTAATCAACATTGTAACGGATTCGTTCAAGGTACTGCCGTTGTAGATGTAATACCTGAAGAGTCTGCAGAAATTGTAATGGATACAGTAATATGTAACTTAGAAATAAAAGGTTCAGTACTTGACTTTAGTGGATTAATTATTTCAGGTTCTGTTGACGGAGAATGGGTGGATACGGATAATTCTGGAGCAAGTGGAACATTCCCTATATTAGACTTCGATGGTGTACCAGCTGGAGATTATACATTCACATACACATTAGGTGATAATAGCGGATTATGTGGAGCTAATACATACGTTGTAATCGTTACAGTAAATGATTGTTCTTGTCCAATAATTAATTTGACAAGTCCTGATCCTTTATGTAACGGAGATGCAACAGTTGACTTGACTACATTGATAAATGATTCTGCGCCGGGTACTTGGGTGATCACAGCTTCTCCTACAGGAATAAATCCTGCAACTATAATAGGAACTGTATTTGATGCTACGAATGCTGATGGTGGAATTTATGAATTAACTTATACTCTTGATATAATCGATCCATTGTGTCCTAGTGAGGAAGTAATCTATATTACTATTGTTGAAGAAATGACAGCTGGTGAAGCACTTGCCTCTGATACATATTGTGCTGGAACTAGTTTCAGTTATTTGCTAAATGATTTAATTACTGGTGAAAGTGAAGGTGGTACGTGGATAGAAACTAGTACTAATCCTTCTACAAATGGTGCGTTTGATCCAGTTGTAGGAATATTTGATATAACTAGTCAAGAAGCAGGTATTTATACTTTTGAATACACAGTTACTCCTGATGAGCCATGTGGGCCAGATTCAGAAACAGTAACAATCGTAGTAACAGAGCAACCAATTGCAGATGCAGGATTACCGTTTGAATTAACATGTGAAGTTATTCAAGGTTCAGTAAATGGTTCAGGATCAACTTCAGGACCGAATATCGTTTATGAATGGACGACAAATGATGGAAACATTGTTTCAGGTATGAACTCGCCAATTGCTAATGTTAATGCTGGAGGTACTTATTACTTATCTGTTGTGGATACAGTGTCAGGTTGTTCAGCAATTGATAGTGTAATGATTGAAGCAGACGAAGATATTCCAGTTGCAGATGCAGGTAGAGATATGTTCCTTGATTGTTCTATTATTTCAGTAATTCTTGATGGTACTGGATCTTCAGTTGGAGATTATGTTTATCAATGGTTGGATGGAGAAGGAAATCCTATTTCTGGAGCTGATTCTATGACATGGGAAACAGGAATAGAAGGAACATATATTTTCGTAGTTCTTGATGAAGAAACGAATTGTATAAACTATGATACTGTGGAAGTAATTGACTTGGTTGATTACCCATTTGTAATAATTGAAGAGCCAGGATTACTAAATTGTGAAACTTCTGAAGTAGCCATTGCAGCTGATAGTTCTACACAAAACGAGAATACAGTTATTATATGGACTACAGAAGATGGTAACATAATTACTAATCCTGATTCAATAAATATCATGGTTGATATGCCAGGAACTTACTATTTACAGATAATAGATACTAGTAATAATTGTACGAATATCGACTCTATAATTGTAGAACAAGATAGTAGTGTGCCTCTTGCTGAAGCTGGTGATAATGCTACTCTAGATTGTAATGACTCTAGTATCGCACTTAATGGTCAAGGAAGTTCTGTAGGTGGAAACTATGTTTACACATGGACAACTCAAGATGGAAATATCGTTTCAGGAATAAATAGCCTTAACCCTACGATTGATTTACCAGGATGGTATTACATAGAGGTATATGATGGTATCTCTGAATGTAGCACAATTGATAGCGTTCTTATAGAAGATAATAGTGCGCCAATTACAGGTTTAGAAATCACAGGAATTAATCCATGTTATGGTGATAATATAGGTGTTGTAGAAGTACTAGATGTGCAAGGTGGAATAGGACCTTTCACTTATTCATTGAATAATGGAAGCCAGTCAACTGAACCGATTTTCGAGAACCTACCAGGTGGAACTTATGTGGTTACAGTAACTGCCTCTAATGGTTGTACTGCAACAGATACAATTACTTTATTTGAAGGTCTTGTTCTTGATATAGATGTAGGAGGTGATCATTATATTGATCTTGGAGAATCCGTCCAACTACAAGCTACGATCAATATTCCTGATAGTCTGGTTGATGAGGTGGTGTGGTCACCATTCAATAACACCTTAACGTGTCACGAATGTATGGATCCTATTGCGACACCGTTCGAAACAACAGTATATACTGCGACTTTAATTGATATTTATGGTTGTATGGATGCAGAATCGTTAACTATTTACGTTGATAGAAGAAGTAAGGTTTATGCACCGAATGTATTCTCTCCGAATGGCGATGGTACGAATGATGAATGGACACTATTTAGTGGAAATCAGTTAGATAATATCGATGAGATATATGTTTATAACAGATGGGGTGAATTAGTTTGGGAGAATCAGAATGTTGTACCAGGTGACCTTGATATGGGTTGGGATGGAACATTCAAAGGTGAATCCGTTAACCCTGCAGTATTCGCTTGGTATGCAAAAGTTACTATGATAGATGGTACAAAACGCTTATTGAAAGGTGACGTAACTGTAATAAAATAAAGATTAAATAATGATTTTTGGGCTTTAAGCCCAAAGAACAAGCAATCAATAAAATAAAGGACCCCAAAAGTCCAAAGATTTATTTTTACATAAAATCTTGTAGAAATAATTGACCTATTCAAGGAGAACCTATATAAAGATATAGATTCTCCTTTTTTATTTTATGCCAATTGATATTATACCAATTCTGCATTAGAATTTCACCTACTTTCAAGTTTATAAAAGTAACTACTTCGTTTAATGCAATCTGTATTATTAGCATTTCTTTTTTTGGGCTCGAGCCCAAAGAGATTTAAATTATACGAAATTCTTTACATTTGCTGAAAAATTCAATCAAATGTCAAATCAACTCTTAAAAGGTAAAAAAGGAATTATATTCGGAGCACTTGATCCACAGTCTATAGCGTGGAAGGTTGCTGAACACTGTGTAGAACAAGGAGCGGAGATAACGGTTACCAACGCACCAGTTGCTTTACGATTCGGTCAATTAAATGAATTAGCAGAAAAGTTGGGTGCAGAAGTGATTCCTTGTGACGCGACAAGTATGGAAGATCTTGATAATTTATTGACTAAATCTATGGAGATTTTAGGAGGAAAACTAGACTTTATTCTTCACTCAATTGGTATGTCAGTGAATGTCCGTAAGAAAAAAGAGTATACAGACTTGAATCATGATTGGATGCAAAAGACATTTGATGTGAGTGCGATTTCATTTCATAAATTGATGCAAGTAGCATACAAAAATGATGTGATGAACGAGTGGGGATCTATTCTTGCATTAACATACATAGCTGCCCAACGTACATTCCCTGATTATAGTGAGATGGCAGAGTCCAAAGCACTTCTTGAGTCATTCGCACGTTCATTTGGTTATCACTGGGCACTGAAAAAGAATGTGAGAGTAAATACGATTTCTCAATCGCCAACAATTACAACTGCTGGTAAAGGAGTAAAAGGATTTACAGAATTTTTCGATTATGCAGATAAAATGTCACCACTAGGTAATGCCTCAGCTGATGATTGTGCAATGTATTGTGTTTCCCTTTTTAGTGATTTTACTCGTATGGTAACTATGCAGAATCTTTTCCATGATGGCGGATTTAGTAATATGGGAATGAATCCAGCTATTATAGAAGGGTAGAATTCAGGTTTATTTCTTAATTTTTCTATGCAATGAATGGTGTTATATTCTATTTATTGCGGTAAAGTGATTGGCTTTTAACGAAGTCGAAACGTAAAAAGTAAATATATATTATAGTGATTGTCTATAATTTATGACGAAATTTCATGATATTTACAGAATCATTAAAGATTAAAACAATTAAATTATGAACAAACATTTACATTCCTTTTTCCTTTCTTTTGCTATTCTTTTTAGTGTCTCTATACAAGCCCAAGACACTATTCTAGAAGAGTTATTTGATGATTCTACTCTTGGACAATTTACTGCTGTTAGTCAATTAGGTGATGGTGAAATGTGGGAGGCTAGAGATTTTAATGAAAGATTCTTTGCCCAAATGAATGGATTCAATGATGGTATTCAGGATAATATTGACTGGTTAATCTCTCCTGCACTAGATATGGATGCATATACAGGTGAAGTATTGATTTTTGAGAATGCTTCAAGTTTCGATGGTCCTGATCTTGAATTACTTTATTCAACAGATTATGATGGAAGTGGTGACCCTACAACAGCAACTTGGATAGATTTATCAAGTTCAGTAACTTGGTCTCCAGGAAATTATGAATATGTTGCTTCAGGTGATATCGACTTGTCAGCTGTAGAAGGAACAGCATATATAGCTTTTAAGTATACTTCAAATGGTGCTGTTCAAGGTAAATTATTCCAAATAGATGATATACTAATAAGTGGAACAGACGTATCTAGTGTGGAAACAGTTGAAATTACTTCATTCATTTCTCAACCAATTGTAAGTAATGATTATTTGAATTTTAATGTATTGCAAGATGTTCAAAATGTTACTGTGTCAGTTAGTTCTATGAATGGTTCAGCTACACGAATTAACAATCGTTCAGTAACTGGAAATGTATCACTTTCATTGGCTACTTTACCAAGAGGAGTATATGTTATGATCGTGCAAGCAAAGGGAAAAATAGGAACTTACAAGTTTATAAAGTAGGTAGAAAAAGTGCTTTAAAATATATATAGCTTTTGGACGAACGTCTGAAAGCTATTTTTTTTGCTTAAAAATGAGGGCATCCCCCTTCGGGTCCCTACGTTCCAGGCTCCCGTTGGTCGGTCTCTAGCAATTCGCTCATGCCAAGCACAGACCAAGCCTTGCACATCGGTGATGCGGATTCCTATATTTGGGTATAACCCAATTTATGTCACTTAACAAATTACGCATTTAATAACACTCGAGCATTTTCTACGGCACTATCAGGAGGTGGATCGCCAATTAGCATTTTTGCTAATTCCATGACTTTTCAATTTTATTAAGAATACCGTTCCATACAGAAATCTTATTTTAAAAATAGTCTTGAAAAGACCGTCATAAATTGTTTAAATCAGAATTCTATTAATGATTGTATTTTTTTTTGAAATTTAACCAACGTTTTTGTTTTTGATCTCGATGTAGTTATTGAAAGAAAAAATTAAAGTATGTTGCATCAACTTAGAACTACTAATATGAGCGAAGACTTATCAAGTTTCAGCATTGAAAAAAAGCCTCCAATAGGACTGCTGGATAAAGAGCTTTTAAAGAAATGCCTCAATAATGATGCTTTAGCACAAGAAAGACTATATAAAAAATGGTCTGGAAAACTATTAGTGATTCCATTAAGGTATACTTCGTCCAGACTAGAATCGATAGAAATTTTAAACTCGGCTTTTTTGAAAATTTTTCAATCGCTTTCAAAGTACCAAGAAGTTTCTACTGGAACATTTTCAGGATGGATGTCTAAAATTGTACTAAATACAACAATTGATCATGTCAGGAAATCAACCAGATATAAAAAGAAATATATTTTCAATATTGATACTCAGACAGGAGTAGAAAGCAGTGTTTTAAGTGATTTAGCTGTAGAAGACATTCTGAAAATCGTACAACTCTTACCTAAAAGTTCAAAGACTATTTTTAACCTCTACGTAATAGATGGTTTTAAACATTCTGAAATTGCAGATATGCTTAATATTAGCACGGCTACATCAAGATGGCATTTATCTGAAGCTAGAAAAGCACTTAAAATCCTTATTAAAAAGCACCTTCTCAATAATTAATGATGAAATTCGAACAAATAAATAATAGCGATAAGATAATACAAGAAATGTTTTCTGACTATGAAGTTCATACAACGGAATCAGACTGGTTATCTATGAAAGAAAGCCTAGCAAATGGCGCTGTGGCTTCCTCTACAACTACAGGTTCAGCAGGAACAACAGGTACTTCCATCTTTGCATTTACAACAAAAGGCATAGTTCTCTCAATCTTAGCAAGTGTTTTGATAGTTGGTGGTGTTTTTTACCTTACAAGCAATTCATTGAACGCTGATTCTGCAGAATCCTTATCACTGATTGATCCTCAAAAGAAAAATCAGGATATTGACCAATCGACTTATGATTCCAAGATAACGAATCAATCAAATAGCTCCGAAATGAATACGGTCAAAGCAAAAGAAGATGAACTCCAATTAGCGGTAAACGATAGACAACCTTTAAAATCGGATGCTAAATCTAGTAATATACCTTTAACTTCTAATTATCAATCTATAGGAAATCGACAAAATTCAGATTTTTCAATAATAAATAATGAGATTTCTACAAGTGCAGTGGCCACTAGTGATGCTGTAGAAGAAGAGAAAAAAGCAGATGCTGTTGAAGAAGAATATATTTCAGAAGATAGAATGTTCCAAAATAATTCTTTTGGAAACGATGTCAATGAATCATATACACAAGCAAAAGATATTCTTGGACTATCTGAAAAAATATCAAGAACAGCTGTAGGAATTGGCTTATTGTCAAGAATGGATATTAATAATGTCTTATTTAATAATAAAGATTTACTGACACATTTGCCCTTATTAGCAAGCAAAAGGAAACTGAAGTTTAGCGAAAGGTTAAAAACGTATTTTATACTTGGATTTAGATTTAGAGCAGTACCATATTCCTTAGATACAGAATATTCTTCAACTGGTGGAATTAATCCTATTGCGCACTCAACATATGGAATTGCTTTACAATATCGAATGAATAATTTATTTAGTCTATCAACATCCGTTTCACACCTTCGTATTATCGCACCTGAATTTACATATACTAGTGAAAGATTTTCTACAACCACACCCATTACCACACTTGACTGGAGATATAGAAGAACTGTAAGAGATGTTTATGGTTTAGAAATACCTCTACACCTTAATTTTAGTCCACAATCCACATTTAAACTCATTAATAATTTAGTGTTTACAACTGGATTAACAAGCATTATACCAGTTTATGTTAGGACTAGAGATGAGGAATTAAAGGAAACTATTGGTTCTTTTTCTGCTAATAGACCTGACGACTGGGAAGAGCCTTCCAAATTTCAAGGAATTAAAAGATTCGACCTTGGACTAACCTTAGGTATAGCTTTTAAATCAGGGTATAATATGGAATATCAATTATTATATAATCATGGTTTTAGGAATTTTGTTGATGAAGACTTTTATGATATAGATCCTATTCATAATAGGAATAAAAATATTCAGCTACATGTAAAATATCTATTATTTTAATTATGATTACATTTACCTTTAGTATAGCTATTTGGTAAAGGATTAACATGCAGTAATTTTATTGATGACACTAGAATGTCTAACTAAAAAAAACAAATTATGAGATTATTATCAATGCTACTATTACTTACATTTTTTACTTCATGTCAAGAAGATTCAAGAGTGCTAAGAACAAGTGAAAGATCAGAAAAAATTGATTTTTGGAGCGATGTTGACTATCCAAATGCAATTGATTATCGATCATTTATTCTAGAAGGTCAATTGCACTTTGATTATTTTATCGCTAATGAAGAAAGGTTTATTGAAAAAATTCTTGATATAAAAGATAATGCTTCTCAAGAAGTAAATGAGTTAAACATAAAATCAATAACTGGTAGTTATTCAATCGTTTCGGCATCTCCTTTTGATTTTGAAGAAAATTGGGTAGAATATCTAGATAAAATAGAATTAATCTTTATTTCTAATGAAGATGGAAAAGAAATACTTATGGGGAAGTATACTACGGATATGCCTTTATATGAAATAGATCGATACAGAATTGAGATAGAAGAAGAAGCAAATTGCCTTGAAGAGATAATTAGTTCAGGAGGTAATTTTGTATATAGATTTTCGTTTAAATCTTTTCCTCAAAACGAGTTGAAAATTCTTCATAATCAAAGTGAGTTTCTTATAGAATATGAATTAAAATCATATAATTAGTATATTCCAATTAAAATAAGAATGTAAATAAAGCGCAAGATTATTCTTTATATATTTTTCTTATTTCTTCTTGTAAGACGAATTTAAAATAAATTTATTTTAAAGTGAAAAATGCTTTTGGATTGAATTCCAAAAGCTTTTTTCAAATTTATTTCTATAAAATTAAGTGCATTTTTTTTGGGTATAACCCATAATTTTATGCATTTAATAATACTCGAGCATTTTCTACGGCACTATCAGGAGGTGGATCGCCACTTAGCATTTTTGCTAATTCCATGACTTTTCCTTCTTCATCAAGTGTTCGAATCTTCGTGTATGTTCTGTTGTTTTCTACTACTTTGTAGATGAAGAAATGTGATTCAGCTTGTGAGGCAATTTGAGGAGAGTGGGTAATAGAAATGATCTGTTGACTAGCAGCAAGAGACTTAAGTATTTTTCCCATTTTGGAACTCACTTCGCCTGAAATTCCAGTATCTATTTCATCAAAAATCAACGTTCCAAGTTCCACCTTTCCCGCTATAATAGACTTTAGGCTTAAAGCCAATCGCGACAATTCTCCTCCACTAGCCACTTCGTTCAATGACTGTAATTCCTTTCCTGGATTTGCACTAAACATAAAACGTAAGTTGTCGCTTCCATTTCCACGAAGCTCGCTCGCTTCCTCTAATAACACCTTGAACTGCGCATGCTCCATACCTAGTGAACCAAGCAATTCCATAATCTTCTTCTCAAAGGATGGCGTAATCTTTTCTCGTTTAGTTCTCCATTTTTTAGCTAGAGCAGTTAACTCTTTGCCCGTCTTATCTATTCTATTTTCTAGCTCGCTTCTATCTTTCCCATAAGACTTCAGCTTGAATAATTTACTACTCAACTCCTCTTGGTATGTCAATAAATCATCCAAATTTTCTTTTTGATGCTTAGCTATCAATCGATACATGTTATCCAATCGATCTTGCTTCTGTTGCAAACTTGCAGGATCGCCATCAATTGAACCCTCTAGTTGGGAAGCTGTAGCCGCTATATCTCGTAAATCCTCTGTTGCTGCCATCAAACGTTCATTCAGCCCATTCACTTCTTCACCTGCTTCTCCTGCTCGTTCCAGTTCATTTCTTAATTCTGTCAACTGACCCAAAATATTCACATCGCCTTCATCTAGTTGGAAAGTAATCTTCTGTAATGCCTGAACAATATTTTCTGCATTACTTAATAAATTTACTTCCTGTTCAAGTCCTGTTTGTTCTCCTTTCTCAAACTCAAATTCCGATAATTCATTCAGTTGGAATTCGATGAAATCCAATTCCTGATTCACTTTTGCTTCTTCTTCAATTAAGGTTTTTAACTCCAATTTGTCTTTTCTAAATTGGGCGAAAGCCTTTACATACTTAGCTTTTATATCCTCTACATCAGCTAAGCTGTCAAGCATTGAGAACTGAATGGATTCTTTGTTTATACCTTGGGTATCAAATTGTCGATGCATGTCAACAAGTCGACTGCTTATGTTTTTTAAAACGCTAAGTTTGACAGGTTGGTCGTTAATAAATGCTCGTGATTTTCCTGAAGGCATAATCATACGTCGGATAGTTATGTGCTCATCTGCTTCTATATCTTCATCGACAAGTAAGCTCATAATATTCTTATCCTTAGAATGAAATTCAGCTTCAACAATACATTTATTGTCTTTGTCATAAAGCACTTTTGTGTCAGCCCGATTCCCTTGAATAAGTCCTAGAGCACCTGTTAAAATGGACTTTCCTGCTCCAGTTTCACCAGTGATGATGTTAAGTTGGGAAGAGAAGTTCATTTCGAGTTCTTCGATTATAGCGTAATTCTTAATATGGAGATGATTCAACATGCTACAAATGTACGATTTCGTAATTGTACGGTGCTCATATTGAATAAAAAAGCTTAAGAATCTTCTTTTAAATTTTAAAAAAGCTTTCTATTTCCTAAGTTATTCCACAATATCTGCTGTCCAGAAAATTGTATTCTCTAGATCATTTTCATCCGTAAATGATGCATAGAATTGGTAGGTGTCGCCTGGCATTACATTATACCAAGTATCAGCATCAATTTTAATTTTATCTACTCTATATACATATCCTATTCCCGATTCAGTTGAGTTGATAATCAATTCAGGAGAGAAAATGACTTCTTTGATTGATGGGTCGTTATTTACTGTGAAGAAAATATCACCTTCAATAATTTTACTTGCATCATTTACTTGAATAAGTAAATGGAATCCTGCTTCTAAGCTGATTTTATGATTACTATTATTTTCAATAATTCCTACTGGGTCATTGTCTATCCAAGGGTTATCTATCCATTCTAATCTTGTAAATTCAGGAGGGTTTGTATCATTGAATTCAGGTTCCAAAATAACAGTTTCATTACAACTAAATAGAAATAAAATCAAAGAAAAAATGAGGGGAGTTTTAATATTCATAACTAAAAAAATTAAGTTGATTGAAAAATCATTTATTTTATATGTTAAAAATAAGTCTTTTATTTAATTATAAACAAGTAAAATAAAAGGTAGTTTTCAAAAAAGTAAATATTGATTTAATATAATAGCTTGCAGTTCACTTAATTTTCGAAATCTCCTTTGACTGCGTGTTTAGTTGCTACATATCCGAAAATCATAGAAGGTCCTATGGTTCCTCCTGCTCCTGCATAATCTCTTCCCATAACGGAAGCGCTAACATTACCAGTTGCATATAATCCTACGATACGTGTTCCTTCATTCGTAAGTACTCTGGCGTATTTATCTGTCTCTATTCCACCTTTTGTGCCAAGATCACCAATCAAAACTTTTACTGCATAGTAGGGTCCTTTGTTTATATAATCCAATACAGGATTTTCAAGTGTAGGATCTCCATAGTATCTATCGTATGCATTTTCTCCTCGGGCAAACAAAGAGTCTTTTCCCACTTTTACATCTTCGTTATAGTGTGCTACTGTTTCGCTAAGGGTATGGATGTCTACATCTATCAGTTTTGCTAATTCTTCGATTGTTTTGGCTTTGAAAATGATGCCTATTTTATACCAAGATTTGGGAAAGGGAGTTCTTGGTGGTTTGCCTGCATACATGTATCTATTTACTGCTTTTTGATCAAGGATTTGCCATACCGTTTTCCATCCTGCTTTTATTTGGTCGTGTACGAAATTCACATATGGACTTGATTCATTGGTAAATCTTTTCCCATCATCACCAACAATTATAGAACTTGGGATAGCTCTTTCGGAAACAAGTGTAAACATTTTTCCGGATGGTAATTTTACTGCTGGCATCCACCATGCATCGTCCATTAAATCAGTAGATGGGTTAAGTTTTTTTGTAATCGTTAAAGCGTCACCGACGTTTTCTTTTGCACCCGAACTAAAGTTTTCTTGGGCGACATCTGGTAAATTTTCTTTCCTCAACATACTGTTGTGGTCAAATCCACCTGTTGCAAGAAGAATACCTTTGGCCGTTAAGATTTTTAGTTTCTCCCCGTCTTTATCAATGATTGCTCCCACAACCTTATTCTCCTCAGTAAGAATTTCTGTAAAACTAGATTTTAGCCATAATGGAATATTATTTTCTTTCAAAACCATTCGTAAACGGCCCATTAAAGATAATCCGAGCGCGTTCATATCCTTGCCTAGAATAAGATTTTTAATAGTCCGCATCGATAACTTCATTGCCATTAAAAATCCTTCCCTTGTGCGCATCATCATTGACATCTTTTGGAATTCTTTGGCTGTAAGATACATACCTTTTGGAATATCAATATCTGTGGGATGCATCCACTTTATCTTCTTTGAGTAGATTCATATCGAAAGGTTCTGCCTCTATTGAACGTCCTTCTGGTCTTCCTTTTGGCGCATCAGGGTGATAATCGCTGTATCCTTCGCAATAAGTGAATCGCATAAAGTCCGATTTCTTTTCAAGCATTTCAAAGAGTAATTCGCCCTGTTTTGCATACATATAAAGTTTTTCTTCACTGACAGTGTTATTAGTGATGGCTTTCATGTATGTAACAATGTCTTCTGGACTATCTTTTATACCACTTCTCTGCAAAGTGGGATTATTGGGAGCCCATATAGCTCCTCCTGACATTGCTGATGAACCTCCGTAATAAGGTGATTTTTCAATGAGAATTATATCCATTCCATATTCATGGGCTGCAATGGATGCCGTCATTCCTCCTGAACCCGAACCCACTATTAGAAAATCTGCATGAATGGTTTTCATAAATTCTATTGGTTTAATATAGAATTGTAAGCTATGACAAATGTTTTGGAATGGTGGATTTAGTTTTTCTTTGTCGTAACTACAATCACTCCATTCGGAGCATTATATTTTTTTATAGCTTCATCTCCCTTAATAACATTAATCGTTTCTATTTCATTAGGATCGAGTTTGTTTAAACGACTTTTTTTGACAACTATTGCGTCTATAATAATGACAGGTTCTTTTCCTTTCTTTCCACCCTTGACTTTAATATCAACATCATAATCTTCAGTATTAATAACTGCTTTATAATCTTTGTTATTTATAGATGTAATTAAAATTACATCTTCTGAAGTATTGTAGTTCTTCTCTGCTAACTCATTTTTTATAACTTCTACAGATACAATTTTTTGTGGATCTAGTAAATCCATGATTGATAAATCACATTTGATACCGTCTATATATAATTCAGCTGTTTCTCCATCGTTGATTTCAATTTTGAGCTCTGGATAACTCTTTTTGATCTCGCTTATTTCTTTGATCTCACCTATTTTTTGGATTTTATTGATCTCTTTAAGTTCAGTTACTTCTTTTAATTTCTCTATTTCTTGACTAAATCCTAAGGAAGAACAAATTAAAACGATCAAAAAAGGGTACATTATATTTTTCATAATTATCTATTTTTTTACCTAATTAGTTACGTAAATAGTTATTAAATCATCTTTATAAAAGATGTCTTTTTTTTCAGATTCTATTCCATTATTAGCAAACTTAATTGCTTCTTCAAGCAGTTGCTTTTTATATTCATATTCATCGTCTACTTGGGATTTAAAGTAGTGTGCACCTAGGAGAAATAATGTAGCTAAGGATATAAATCCAATTAAGAACTTTCTTTTAAAGTTATTCTTAGCCTTATTTATTGGACTCTTTTTCCACAACTCTTCTGCTAGATTACTAGGTTTGTTAATCTTTTCATTACCTAAGTATTGAAACCAAGGTTCTTTATCTTGATTCCCCATAGCATGAAGTTCTTTTAGTTCAATCTCTTCACTCAATGAAGTTTTACCCTCAAGGTATTTCTCTTTCAAGTACTTCTCTCTCTCTTCATTCATAACTATAATATTTCTTTAATTCTTGTTGAACATATTTTCTTGTTCGCGATAAAATGACTCGAATATGTTCAACTTTCAATTCAGTTAGTGCTGCAATTTCTTTGTATTCTAATTCATCAAGATCTCTCAGAATTAGAATTTCTTTGTGTTGGATAGGGCAGTTTTCGATAATGTTTTCAATGTGAGTTTTGAGTTCTTGATATTCAAAATGTATAGGGCTTGTTGCTTTGAGATTTTCTATGCTTATATCGTTGAAACCCACAACAGCTCTTTTCTTTTTTTTCAAGATATCTAAACAATGATTCCGCGCAGTTAAAAATATAAAACCATTCATATTAGGATGGGACGAAAGTTGCTTGCGTTTATTCCACAACTTTACCATGATCTCTTGAATAGCATCTTTTGCATCGCTTTCATTTCGAAGCAATCTCATTACCAACGGGTAAATCCGATCGGCCTTTGAAAATACAGTATTTCTGAAAACTTCTCTATTCATTACATTTGTATAACGACTAGAGTTATTGTTCATAACAAAAGAAATGAATATTTATTTAGATTCTTATCATGTTTGCAACTTTAAAACCTCCATCCTGCCAATGCTTCAAAAAGAATTTCATTGTCATTATTAAGAGTCCCAGATAAGCCAACGAAGCCCATTCTAAGGTCAAACCCTCTCGGATGCATATAGTTTATTCCTACTGGAATTTGTAGTCTATATTCGTCATCAAATGTACCGATCGATGCACCAGTATATATTCTTATTTTTGATCTATACATAGGGTCGAAAAAATACTTTGTTCCAACGGATAAATTTAAATAATCATTTTCTACATCACTATTGACATTGCATTCCAAGGTCCATTTTGGGAATAAAAAATATTCCATTTGAGCTTTATAGCTTGCAGACTCATTAAAAAGCCCTAGTATTAATCCTGCATGAAAACTTAGACGATTTGGTGATAAGTTGGATGTATTAATAGCCATTTGTACTCCATTACGAAATATTATTTTTTCAACTGTGTAAGTTTTAATAACAATAATAGGGCTGTCATCAGCTACAAAGAGTTTGTATTTTATTTCTTTATTAGACTTCTCTGTTACGAATACTTCTAGTATTTTACCATTTGTCAAAAAGATTTGATCTTGAGCTTGGATAGTTATTGACGAGAAGAAAAGAATAGAAATTAGGATGCTTTTTAATGCTTTCATGGTGTTAGATTTAAGGTTTAAAGTTCTAACCAAATATAACACATTGCTGTAATTTAAAAAGTGATTTCTTTTTAAAGAATAGTTAAAATGCAAATGGAATTTTTACATTGGGAATAGCGAAAAGATATATGTATTCCAGTAAACTTCAACTTTTGGGTTCCAACCCAAATCACTATATAAAAATTAAGAACATTATCGATGTTAATAAATCCTTCTTCTCCTTTAATTTCCCAAACCCGCTAAATCAGCCGGTATCTGCACTCCATTTTGTCTCAATGTACTTACATTAGCTGCAGCTTGTGCTGTTTTTCCTTGCGCCATATAATTTCGAGCTTCTTCTATAAACAAGGCTGGAGACTGAGTATATTTCCTAGCTCGGAAAAAAGCATTCTCTGCTAGAGCAAATTGATTTGTCAATCGATATGCAGATCCTAGATTTACCAGCATATTTCCATCATATGGATTCAAATTCAAATACGAATTTATATCTCTAATTTCCGCTGAATAATCTCCAAGGTTATGATAGGTTATTGAACGATTATAATAAATGTTTCGATTGCTAGGATTATATGTTTCAGCTTCATTAAATGTCTTAATTGCCTCCGCATTGTAGCCTAATCTTGCATATACTGACCCCAGATTTACCAAATATTCAGGTATCCTATCTTCATACTTTTTGATCGTTTTTGCTTTTACTCTTGCTAGACTTACAGCAGTTTTATAATCTGCTAACGCAAGTTGTAAAGTGTCACTTCTCTGGCTTTGGAAATACAGTTTTCCTCGCGAGTTAAATGGTTCAGGATCATCAGCACCAAGCGATAAACGTTTCGAATAATCTGCTAATGCTAATTCTTTGTATCCATTATCTCTCAACCAATTTGCTCGATTACCCCACGTCACTTTTGTTTTTGGGTATAACCCAATAGTATGTGTCCATAAGCTATATGAATTCCTCCATATGCCCACTTGGTTGTATGTCATCCAACAAAACATTAACATGTACGCTGCGATTAGCCCAGAAATTACTTTTCCTATAATACTCTTTAGATTAAGTTTTTGGTAGTAATATGCAGCAATGAAAAACAAGCCGAAATACGGTACATAGGTAAATCTATCAGCAATAAAACCTTGACCAGCTCCTATAATTTGTAGAACAAACATAACATTGAAAGTGAAGAATAAAAACCCGAATACCCATACTTTAGCTTTTTTCATCCATGCATATACAATACCACCTACTAACATAAAGAATGGAATCGCACTGAGGTAAAACTTATTCTCGAACGAACTAGGATATGGGTATAATGGTGACATCTCGTAAGGATAGATCAACTTTACTAAGTATGTCATGTAAGAGTATGAACCTACAAATAATCGCTGTAAGAAACTAAAACCAGTATTATCACTTGTCACGCCTTCACCACTTAATATACTAAAACCAATGAATCCTACAATTAATGATAAAAGGAAAAAATGCGCTTTAGTTAAAATTGATTTCCATTCGAATTTTCCTGTGATGTAATAATCCACAGCTATCAATGTTAAAGGTAAACTTACCGCTTGAATTTTAGAAAATAAGCTTAGAATGAAGAGTGGAATTATGATGGCAGAATAGCCAAAATCTTTTCCTTTTAGTTTGCCCTTGATATAGTAAAATATAGCCCCAAAATAAAAGGAAGCAAATAATACATCCTTTCTTTCTGTTAACCAAGCAACAGATTCAACACGTAATGGATGGATCCCAAACAATAATGCGACTAAAGCTGCAGGTATTGGTTTTAGCTTTAGTAAAAGCGCAATTCTATATACTAAGTAAACACACAGAAGATGTAATAAGATATTATTCAAATGCCACCAACGAAGATCATCATCTTCCATGCCGAATGCCATTTTCTCTAGAGCAAAAGTCCAAGTAGTTAATGGATTATATCCTCCTATTACATCTGCTTTGAAAATCTTAACTGTAAACTCGCCAAAATTTGATGCATTGATACCTTGTACCAACTCGTTTTCCATGAAGTTTCGATCATCATCCCAGCTTACCCATGTATTATTCAAAGCATCACTAAACGTAATGAATGTGACAACAAGCACAGCTAATAAAAGCAATAGTTTCGTTTTATCTTTCCAAAAACTTATAACTGTTGCTTTACGAGGACTATCTTTAGCTTTTTTTTGGCTTTGTTGTTTTTTTTTCGATTTCTTTGACACTTTTTTCGCCATGGAACATATTTGAAAAATAAATATATTATTAATTTAAATATGCTATACTATTTTGGACTTTAAAATTCAACAATTATAACAATTGCACCTTTTATAACTTGAAATGAAATATATGAATTCACATTGGAAAGAATGGTTACCTAAAGATATGATTGAGCAATGTGCTTATGTTGATTTTTATGATGAAGCTGTTTCGCTTTTGGAAGAAGAAAAGTCAAGAGCAATTATTTTGCCAATTAAGAACATTCCTTTTGAACGGAATTCTGAACATCACATTTCTGCTGTTCTACCTTTCAAAGGAGCCGCCTTTTATCTCACTACTAATGGAGATATTAAGAATCTATCCATTTTGGGCGAAAGCCACATAATACATTACACCAATGATGCAATTGCTACATATATTAAGGATTTCAATGATAAAGTGAAACTTGTTAAAGTTGATCAATACAATGATTCGTATGAATATTTTATTTCAACTCAAGGCTTTGCAAACTCCACAAAACTAAATCCGAACGAATTTATACCTGAGCCAGGAGAGGGGATTTACGTGGTTTTATGTAAGAAAACTGACCTTGAAATTCGACAACGACTAATGGATGTTCACAATGAAGAAACAATGGAAATTTCAAATCTCCAACGTGCTTTGCTAAAGAAATGTCAAGATAAAAATGTCCAAGGAATATATATTCACAGGGATGCAAACGGGCATTTACATGGTGACATTGCTTACATGGAAGGTGAATTAAAATACGCTTCTTTTTCACAATCTACAACCCATGAGTTTATAAGGAACTTCTTGCTCCAAATGTAAACTACTTTACAATTGTGTTAAATGTTAAAATTTAGTCTTAGGGGTAAACTTTAACATTTGAGTCTTAATTATGAAAAGTATTTTTAACATTATAATTAGGGTATTATGGTAAATTTTTTATTACAATCGAACGCTTTAGCATTTTTTGTGCCAATAGTAGTTTGTACAATCTCTACGCTCGTGGTTTTCTTATCTTATAAATACTCAAAAGAGTAGTCCTAGTTAGAAACATTCCATACAACTTACAAGACATAAGCCTCGCACGCAGCGGGGCTTTTTTTTTGCTATGCACCGATATAATTATTTACCTTTGAATTTCACACTAATAATATGTTTTTCGTTGTTTAATATATAACGCATACCAATTTTATTGGTAATAAATAAAAAAGAATATGATCGTAACGGCTAAGGAGCTTTCCGAATTACTAAATGGAGAAATAGTGGGTGATCCTGCTGTAGTAGTGCATTCGCCTAGTAAGATTGAAGAAGGTAAAAAAGGAACTATATCATTCTTAGCTAATCCGAAATATGAACACTTTGCCTACACAACTGAAGCATCAATTTTACTAGTAGGAAGAAATTTCGTTCCGAGTAAAACTTTGAATTCTACCTTAATAAAGGTGGACGATGTTTATGCTTCTATTGGTAATCTGCTTAATAAATTTGGGGATTCCGCCCAAAATGAATACGAACATTCTAGCCTTGCTTTTATTCATGACGAAACGCATATTCATGAAAATACTGCTATCAATGCATTTGCTTGTATTGCTGAAGGTGTGGAAATAGGAGAGGGGACAGTAATACACTCTCATGTTACATTCGATAAAAATGTAAAAGTGGGAAAGAATTGCATTATTTATCCTGGAGTTAAAGTTTATGCGAATACTGTAATAGGTGATCATGTAATTGTTCATGCAGGAGCAGTTATAGGTTGTGATGGGTTCGGGTATTCCAAAGACGATGAAGGAAAATACACTAAGCTGAATCATGTAGGAAATGTAATCATTGAAGATCATGTAGAAATTGGCGCTAATGCAACAATTGATCGTGCAACAATGGGAAGCACTGTTATTAAACAAGGAGCTAAACTAGATAATCTTACTCAGATTGCACACAATGTTGAAATAGGGGAACATACTGTAATGGCTGCATTATCAGGGATTGCTGGAAGTACGAAAATAGGAAAGCATGTTACGATGGGTGGTCAAGTAGGGGTAATAGGTCATCGTACAATTGCTGATGGTGTTATGATTCAAGGTAAAAGCGGAGTAATTTCTAATGTAAGAGAAAAAGGCAAGCGTTTATATGGTTATCCAGCGATTGAATATGGTGAATACTTGAAAGCATATGCTTTAATGAGACAATTACCTAAAATGAAAGCAAGGATTGAAGAACTTGAAAAAAAGTTAAGCGATTTATCTAAAGAATAATTTTCAACTCAGCTTTATATCTTTTGGGCTCGAGCCCAAAAGAAAAAATGCGGATTAACTATCAATAATGGGTTTGCTCTATTGATATGGGGCAAAATTGCCTTGCTTCAATCCAGTAAATATTAATCATTCATCGAAAAAAGTGTTACTAGTGTATAACTAGCATTAAGAAATGAAATTGTATGCTTACATTTGTGGGATAATCTCGGATTAATGAAGCAAAGAACAATTAAGTCTACAATAACCCTGAATGGAATAGGCTTGCATACTGGTGAATCAGTTAATATTACTTTAGTTCCAGCACCTGAAAATCATGGAATAAAATTTCAACGAATTGATTTAGAGGGCGAACCAAAAGTTGATGCAGATGTCAATTATGTGGTAAATACCAACCGTAGCACAACTTTACAAAAAGGAGAGGCTAAAGTTGTAACAGTTGAACATTTACTTTCAGCTTGTGTAGGAATGGAAATTGACAATCTTCTAGTAAAAGTAGATGGTCCTGAAATGCCAATTCTTGATGGAAGTGCAAAATATTATGTGGAAGCATTCCAGAAAACTGGTTACGAAGAACAAGATGCAGACGTTAACTTTTTCGAAATTGATGAAACTATTTCTTACAAAGATCCCGACACTGGTTCGGAATTAGTAGGTCTTGTTTCTGATAATTTCCAAATCACTTCGCTTATCGATTTTGATTCTCCTGTCTTGAATAAGCAATATGCGAAATTGCAAAATATGGAGCATTATGCTGATCAAATTGCTCCCGCGAGAACATTCGTTTTTGTAAGAGAACTTGCTCAACTTATTGACCAAAATCTAATAAAAGGTGGAGATTTAGACAATGCAGTTGTGATTGCTGACAAGCCAGTAGGGCCTGAAGAACTTGAAAACTTGAAAGTTAAGCTTAATAAGCCCGACATTAAAATTGAAACGGAAGGTTATCTTAATACAACAAAATTGCATTATAGCAATGAACCTGCAAGACATAAATTGCTTGATGTATTAGGTGATTTATCATTAGCAGGTTGTCGAATTAAAGGTAAAATTTTAGCGACGAAACCCGGACATAAAATAAATGTAGAATTCGCTAAAATTATCAAGCAGAAATACAGAGAACACAAGAAACTTAAAGGGAAACCGAAATACGATCCTACCAAGGAAGTCGTAATGGATGTTAACCAAATCAAAGAGATGTTACCACATCGCTATCCATTTTTGCTCGTTGATAAAATCATAGAATTATCGGATAAGCACGTTGTGGGAGTGAAGAATATAACGGCAAACGAACAGTTTTTTCAAGGTCACTTTCCAGGAAATCCTATATTTCCAGGTGTTTTACAAATGGAAGCTCTTGCACAGACAGGTGGAATTTTAGCACTATCCCTTCAAGAAGATAAAACTGGATGGGATACATACTTCTTGAAAATGGATCATGTAAAGTTCAAAAACAAAGTTGTTCCTGGAGATACTTTAATTCTTAAAATGGAATTGATTTCCCCTATAAGAAGAGGTCTTGTCCAAATGCAAGGCACTGCTTACGTAGGAAATAGAATCGTTAGTGAGGGCGAATTAGTTGCTCAAATTGTTAAAAGAAAATAGAATGAGCAATTTAAGTTTTATACATCCCGAAGCTAAAATAGGAGAGAATGTTACCATTGCTCCATTCGTAACGATAGAGAAAGACGTTGTAATAGGAGACGGTTGCTGGATAGGGTCTGGAGCATGTGTTATGAACGGCGTTCGACTAGGTAACAATGTGAAAATATTCCAAGGCGCAATTGTAGGAGCTATTCCTCAAGATTTAAAATTTGGTGGTGAAGAATCTATTCTCGAGATTGATGATAATACGATTATAAGAGAGTATTGCACCATCAATCGTGGTACAAAAGCTAATTTCAAAACATATATAGGTAAGAATTGCCTCATCATGGCTTATGTGCATGTTGCGCATGATTGCGTGATAAGTAACAACTGTATTCTTGCGAACAATGTGACTTTAGCTGGTCATATAGAAGTTGCGCCTCATGTCGTAATAGGTGGAATGACTGCAGTTCATCAGTTTGTGCACATAGGTGCTCATGCTATGGTTGGCGGAGGATCGCTAGTGAGAAAAGATATTCCCCCTTATGTTAAAGCGGCAAGAGAACCACTTTCTTATGTTGGTGTAAATAGCATAGGTTTAAGAAGGCGTGGGTTTTCTAATGACCAGATCAATGCTATTCAGGATATTTATAGAATCCTGTTTGTAAAGGGAAATAACAATACCCAAGCACTAAAACTGATTCATGAAGAAATTCCAAATTCAGACGAAAAAACGAAAATCTTAGAATTCATCCAACAATCGAATCGCGGTTTAATGCGAGGTTTTAGGAAAATGGGTTAACGAAATATTTTGGGCTCGAGCCCAAAGAATTAATAACAAAATCTATTCTTTGCAATGAAAATTGTTCTTGAAAATGTATCGAAAAGGTATGGCTATGAATGGATTTTCAGAGGTATAGATTATGTCATAGAAAACAGCGATAAAGTTGCTGTAATAGGTCCGAATGGTTCCGGTAAATCGACTTTAGTACGTCTGCTTTTAGGTGCTAATGACCCAAGTAAAGGAAAGCTTCAATTTACTGTAAATAATGAGCTAGTAAAGATTGATGATGTCAACGAAAAATTTAGTTTTACAGGGCCTTACATGGATCTTATAAATAATTTCACCCTTAAAGAAATGGTTAAATTCCATTTCTCTTTCCGCAAAACAGTTGATGGTGTTTCACCTCAAGATATTGCCAAAATCGCACTTCTCGAAAAATCTAAAAATAAAGAAATAGCTAAGTTTTCATCGGGAATGCAACAACGCTTAAAATTAAGTTTAGCATTGTGCAGTGAAAGTTCATGCGTCATTCTTGATGAGCCCACAACTAACCTCGACGAAGCATCCAAAAAGTGGTTTGAAGAATTATTAGAAAAATACTTAGGAGGAAGAACGCTTATAATTGCAACCAATGAATCGAGAGATTCTAGTCTTTGTTCAAGAACTTTAAATATCGCTGATTTTAAAGCCAAAAAACCTTCATAATTAATGAAAAAACCTTCTAAGTTACATCCCCGAAATAAGAATAATGACCGCTATGATATGGAGGCACTTATTCTCAAAAAGCCAATGTTAAAAGAACATGTCAGCAAAAATGAATACGGAAATCTAACGATAAATTTTCATGATCCTGTAGCCGTAAAACTATTGAATCAAGCTATTCTAGCTCAGAATTACGGTATTGAAAATTGGGATTTTCCAAAAGAAAATCTTTGTCCACCTATTCCTGGACGAGCTGATTATTTACATTATTTAGCTGATCTTCTTAAGGAAAATGATGAAATTCCCAAAGGTGAGAATGTAAGAATTCTAGATATCGGATGTGGAGCTAATTGTATCTATCCGATATTAGGAGCTGCAGAATATGACTGGAATTTTGTTGCATCGGATACAGATCAAGAATCGGTAAGAATTGCGAATGATATTGTAGCATCAAATCCTTCATTAAAAGGGAAAATAGAATGTGTTGTTCAGCCTGATTCTACAGTATTCTTCGAGAATATAATAAAGGAAAATGATCAATTTTATGCAACAATGTGTAATCCCCCTTTTCACTCTACAGCAGAAGATGCTCGAAAAAGCTCAGCGCGAAAAGTGAGTAACTTGACAAGAAAATATACCGAAAAAGCAACATTGAATTTTTCAGGAAATACTGCGGAATTAGTCTACCCAGGTGGAGAATATAACTTCATTAATAGTATGATTTACGATAGTAAAGCGTATGCCAAAAATGTACGTTGGTTCACCTCGTTGGTTTCAAAAGGCGAAAACTTATTCGGCTTATACACACAACTTGGAAAGGTGGAAGTTGCGGAGCACAAGGTTATAGAGATGGGAACAGGGAATAAAGTTACTAGGATTTTGGCATGGAGGTTTTAGTTAGCTCAGTTAATTTTTTTTGTATACTTTTATAACCTCGATTGAAATTATTTTCTAGTATAATTCAGATTTTATTTTAGATGATCTAAGCATAATTCGGGGTTAAAGTCTTTACAATGAAGTATTCTATTTTTCTGTGCATTTTATTCTTTTCTTTTTGGGCTCAAGCCCAAAATACTTACTTTCCTGACCGTAATGAATGGGAAACTAAAGCTCTTTCAGCAGCAGGATTCGACAAACAACTCTTAAACAGAGCCATAGATTCTATTCAAGCCAATGAATATTCAGGACCTAAAGATTTGCGAATCGCCATTCTCAAAGGATTTCAAAAAGAACCGAATCACAGTATTCTAGGGCCAACTAAAAAAAGAGGTGGTCCAGCAGGAATGATTTTGAAAAACGGCTACTTAGTAGCAGAGTGGGGCGATACAAAGCGTGTCGATATGACATTTAGTGTGACCAAAAGTTACTTATCAACCGTTGCTGGACTTGCTGTCGATAAAGGATTAATCAACTCCGTAGATGACAAGGTAAATGGATACGTATGGGATAAAACTTTTGACGGAAGCCAGAATGATGAAATCACCTGGGATCACTTGCTCACTCAATCTTCAGCCTGGTCAGGACAATTATGGGGTGGATATGATTGGCATGATCGACCTCCTTCAAGTGGAGATGTGCATACCTGGAGCAAGGCGACTTCCGACGAACCCGGAACGGTGATGGAATACAATGATGTACGCGTTAATGTATTGGCTTATAGTTTGTTGCAAGTTTGGAGGCAGCCGCTTCCTCAAGTACTTAAGGAGCATGTTATGGATCCTATCGGTGCGTCGACAACTTGGAGGTGGTATGGATATGATAATTCGTGGACGAATGTCGACGGTGTGAAAATGCAATCTGTCAGTGGAGGTGGACATTCAGGTGGAGGACTTTTTATCAGTACTGAAGATCATGCAAGATTTGGATTGCTTTTCATGAATGACGGAAACTGGGATGGCGAGCAACTTATAAGTAAGGAATGGATTAAAGCTGCAATTCAACCTTCTACGCCCAATGATTCTTATGGTTACATGTGGTGGCTTAACCAATCGGGTGAGGAAAATAGGATGAGTAATTTGAGCAAAGAAGGCTATTATGCGGCTGGATTTGGGGGGAATTACATCATCATTGAACCGGAATTGGATCTAGTGATTGTGTTGCGTTGGTGTGAACCTTCGCAAGCGAATAGGATGCTTGGCATGATTAAAGAGGCAATGGGGGAGTGATGTTTCCGTAGAAAAGGTGACCTTTGTCTCATGAGTTTACAAATCCGTACAGCAGATGTGGTCCAATACATCAAGCCTCTTCGAGAAGGAGGTTCTCTTCCAGCTATTGTCGAAGCGAGTGATGGCTTTCACTATGTGATGAAATTTCGTGGAGCAGGTCAAGGTAAAAAAGCATTGATTGCTGAATTAATAGGAGGGGAGCTCGCGAGGGTGTTGGGATTGAAGGTGCCTGAAATTGTGTTTTTACACTTAGATGAAGGATTTCATAAAGCGGAAGGAGACGAAGAAATTCAAGATTTATTGAAGTTTAGTGTTGGGCTGAATCTCGGTTTGCATTACTTGTCTGGATCGATTACCTACGATCCGTTGGTTTCTGAAGCGGATAGTTTTTCTTCGTCTTTGGTCATTTTGTTGGATAGTATTATCACAAACATTGATCGGACAGCAAAGAATACGAATTTATTGAATTGGAATAAAGAATTGTGGTTGATTGATCATGGAGCAAGTCTGTATTTTCATCATCACTGGGCAACGTGGGAAAGTCACGTCGGCCGATCTTTTCCTTTAATAAAACAACATGTTTTGCTTCATAGAGCAAAAGATTTACAAGCGGCTTCTCAAAAAATAAAGGACCTGTTGACAAAGGAAAAAATAGAAGAAATTGTGGAGTTAATCCCAATGGATTTTCTAGAGGAACCCAGCTCGGATTTGAATGCAGTGGAAATGAAAACAGCGTATGCGACTATTTTGTGGTCTCGTATCGAACGCCTAGATGAACTGGTAAAAGAGATAGAAGATGCGCGATAAAATCCTATACGAATATGCGGTTATCCGACTTGTTCCCAAAGTAGAACGAGAGGAATTTATCAACATAGGTGTTATATTGTATGCGCGTAAACCTCGATTTTTATCTATGAAAAGTTTTTTGGATTCATCCAAAATAGCTGCTTTATCCGATGAGGTGGACGTGGAAATGATACAAGATTATTTGACAGGATGGGAGGAGATATGTGCGGGTGTGCCCAAAGGAGGAAAAATCGGAGAGCTAGAAATCCATGTGCGATTCCGCTGGTTAACCGCTTCGCGTAGTACCATCATTCAAAGTTCGGCTGTACATCCAGGATATTGTGAAGATCCACAGCAAACCTTAGAGGATTTGTATGAAAGATTTGTAGGGTAAGGGAAATGGTTGCTATGGTTGATTGATCGAAACAAAAGAAATACAATTCTCTATTTTACGCCTAGCTGTAAAGAAAGAGTGGTTACTATTCAAATTTATTTAAATATCTTTATTTCGAAAACACAGTACATCAGTTAATTTATGAAATGAGAATACGTACTCAAAAAGATATAGATCAGCTTGAATTCACAATAAAACAGGAGCTAGGAATTGATATTCAAAAATATCGTAATGAGGAAATTGCAGCTAATTTCGCTGAGCTTTTAGTATTTCCACAATATGTTTTTAAATGGGTTTTACGTCCCATTGCTATCTCGATTGTATTGTATATAATTGGATTCACTTTATTTGACTTAGGAGGGTTCGAGTATTTTGTTTATGGCTTTTTGGGCTTGGTGCTGTTCTTGGCAAGTGGAGTGCTTGTAGGCTTATTATTCCTTATGTGGAAAATGAAAAAGGACATATGGGGGATTTTAGAATATTCATTGGAAATCATGCAGTCTGCGATGGAAGATTTACGCTTCACTGCTCATCAAATTAACCCAGGGAATAGGAAGAATGTGTTGAGTTTACTTTTTAAGGGAGTGATTCATGTGGTTACGATTCCCATGCTATCAAAAGCGATATCAAATCGAGTTCCATTCGTGGGCGGGCTTTTAAGTGGATTTGTAAAACGAATTCTTACATTAATTTCTGATCGGGCAAATTTCGAAGAAGATACGATTCAAGCCGAATTAGCAAAAACGGATGATGAGCCGAAAATTTTTGAAATTTATGGCAAAGTGCTTTCTTCTGTGTCGGGCGGATTAGAGAAATTGATGAATATTACTTTTGGGATAGTTCAGCTTCCTTTTACGATAGTTTTTGGGATTGTGTTTTTGATTTTGATGATTGTGTTGTATATATTGAATTGATAAGAGATTGCTCTTAGATACTACAATGTAAAAGACTTTTTGTCGTGTTTTCGTCCAGATT
>CAZMKA010000031.1:0-3292 GCA_964566605.1 uncultured Saprospiraceae bacterium
GTGCAGTTACAGGTGATCATAATTTTAGTTTTGAGTCGGAAGATGGCTCTAGAAAACCTATGAATTTAGCATTAGAAGATATGTTTGGGTCAAGCCCAAAAACAATTCTAAAAGATAAAACTATAGAGCCTAATTTCGCAAAATTGTCTTATTCTAGTGAATTGATATATGAATATGTAGAGCAAATTTTACAACTGAAAGGTATCGCTTGTAAAGATTGGTTGACAAATAAAGTTGACAGATGTGTAGGAGGTCGTGTTGCAACTCAGCAAACTTGCGGAGAACTTCAGCTTCCACTTAATAATGTTGGTGTAGTTACAATGGATTTTCAGGGAAAAGAAGGAATGGCAAATGCAATAGGACATGCACCTGCTGGCGCTTTGATTAATCCTGTAAAAGGCTCTCAACAATCAATCGCTGAATCCTTAACTAATATTATTTGGGCACCTTTCAAAGATGGTTTAAAGTCTGTAAGCTTATCGGCAAACTGGATGTGGCCATGTAAAAACGAAGGTGAAGATGCTAGGCTTTACAGTGCGGTTAAAGCAGTTTCCGATTTTGCTATAGGATTAGGAATTAATATTCCTACTGGAAAAGATTCCTTGTCCATGGCACAGAAATATAAAGACAAAACTGTTTTGTCACCAGGCACAGTGATTATTACTGCTGCTGGACATGTAAGTGATATTCGAAAAACAGTTGAACCTGTATTAAAAACTGGTGGTGGTGATATTATTTATATTGATTTTTCAGGCGAAAAAAAGGTCTTGGGTGGATCTAGTTTTGCACAAATATTAAGTAAATTAGGTAAGAAAACTCCTGGTGTTGCGAGTGCTGAGGCTTTCGCCCAAAAATTCAATATAATCCAACATGCTATAGAAGAAGACTTTATTGCAGCAGGTCATGATATCTCTTCGGGAG
Organism: uncultured Saprospiraceae bacterium; assembly: GCA_964566605.1. GTDB lineage: Bacteria > Bacteroidota > Bacteroidia > Chitinophagales > Saprospiraceae > JAHDFB01. The sequence goes on from CAZMKA010000031.1 coordinate 922, forward strand.
GGTTAATAACAACACTGCTAGAATTGTGTTTCAGTAGCACGAATGTGGGGGCTGAATTGAATTTGGATAGTTTTTCAGAAGAGGATATTATTAAAATCTTATTTGCTGAAAATTGCGGAATAGTTGTTCAAGCAAAAAATGATGAACTTGCTGCATATCTTCACGAAAACGATATAGATTTTATTACCTTGGGACAATCGGATGATTCAGGTATTCTTAAAGTTGAAAAAGAAAAGCAGAAACTTTCTTTTGACATTGCTACTTATAGAGATTTTTGGTACAGTACATCTGCTTCTTTTGATGCATACCAAACTTCTAATGGTCTCTCTAAAGAACGATTTAAAAATTATAAAAATCAGCCACTTCAATATAAATTTCCGTCAGGATTTACTGGTAAAAAAGAAAATTACAAAGAAGAAAGGCCTATTGCAGCAATATTAAGAGAAAAAGGTAGTAATTCCGAAAGAGAAATGGCAAATGCTTTGTATCAAGCTGGTTTTCAAGTTAGAGATGTACATATGACAGATCTCATAAGTGGACGGGAAAACTTGAAAGATGTGCAATTTCTTGGTGCTGTAGGTGGATTTTCTAATAGTGATGTTCTAGGTTCAGCTAAAGGATGGGCAGGAACTATCAAATACAATGAAAAAGCCCGAAAAGCATTCCTGGATTTCTTTGAAAGAGAAGATACTTTGTCAATTGGTATTTGTAATGGTTGTCAATTATTCTTGGAGTTGGATCTTATAAATCCTACACATGATAAACTAGCAAAAATGGTGCATAACGAAAGTAAAAAGCACGAATGTAGTTTTACATCTGTGAAGATTCAAAAAAACAATTCTATCATGCTATCTTCACTTGAAGGAGCTGAATTAGGTGTTTGGATAAGTCATGGAGAAGGTAAGTTCAACATGCCCATGTCAGAAGAAAATTATGAGATATGTGCAAAATATTCTTATTCTGATTACCCTAGCAATCCAAATGGTAGTGATTTCAATACTGCAATGATATGCAGTAAAGACGGCCGCCATCTTGCAACAATGCCTCATATTGAGAGAAGTTTCGCATCATGGAATTGGGCATACTACCCTGATGATAGAAAAGATGAATGGAGTCCTTGGGCAATTGCATTCGTAAATGCAAGAGAATATTTAGTTAAGAAGAATAAAAAATAACGCTTAGGGCAAGTGTAATAATCTAAGTTTAATATTAAGTACTTATACTTTTAATTGAAATGAATTAATTTATTTTGTTAATAATTAACTATAGTTCATTTCATAAAAAAGAGGCACATCTGCTCTCTCCTTCAGATATGCCCCTTGAATTTGGCTTTTATTTATTCCATAATAATGGAATAATAATCTTCTATTAATCAGTCAACTTTTTGAGTGTAATATGAAGTAAGTATTTACATATAAGATATGCTATACAAATAGAATAGTTGCCTGCACTATAAAAATAGTTGAAATGTGTAACTAAGGTTGTTGTATATTAATGAATATCGACACTTATCATAGCGTTTTAAGGATTTTGAATTTCCTTGGAATATTGTATATGCACTTAAAACTATTTTAGTTTAAGGACTAAAACTTTCATTATAATCTGCATAAGAAAGCCAAATAAGATTTCTAAGGTAAGTGTAAAGTAATTTACACTTACCTTTTTTTTTAACTATTATTAATTGTAGAATTTGCACACATCGAAGTTTTCCTTTAGGTTTGATTCACACTTACTGAAACTTTGTTGTAAAAAATAAAAAGAATTTCCACAAAAGGAAACTCAGTTTTTAGAAATTAAAAATGAAAGCTCTGAAACGTCAGAGCTAATAGTTATTAGCAATTAAATATATAGTTATGATGAAATTAATCTATTTAACCCTAGTATTAGTATTTTTTACTTTTGGCAAATCTTATTCCAATGGAGTAAATGGTGATCCAATAGAAAAAAATAATACCACACCAGTTGTTCTCACAGAATTTACGCATTCTACTTCAATTATTGGAAACATTGATTTTGAGTGGAGTATTAAATCTGAAACTACTTTTAGTCACTTTGAAATAGAATTGAGCCAAGATTTAGCATCTTGGGAAAAAGCTGCAACAATTAATAGCGCTGAAGCTATTAATATGGACAATTACACCACTTCAATCCCAAGTGTATCTTACACAAGATTCGCTAGATTAAAGATGATCTACTCAGACGGAAATTTTGAATATTCCGATACTAGATTATTAGTTGGTGAAATTGAAGATCAAGTTGAAGTACAACAAAGTTCTAACCCACACTTCCTTCAATTAAATATGGAAGACATCACTGAAGCTGAAGCTACAAATGCAACAGGAGAAACTACAGATTTAAAAGTTTTGAGCAA
>CAZMKA010000031.1:3302-4500 GCA_964566605.1 uncultured Saprospiraceae bacterium
CGATTGATGTTAACAATGTTAAACCAGGTTTTTATCTTTTGAAATTAAAAAAGAAGGATGGTAACTCTGAAACATTGAAGTATCTTAAATTTTAAATTTTAATCACATCTAATTTAATTACACGAACAAATTAATGTGAAGGGATTTAAATAGTATCTTTTTAAAAGATGTTATTTAAATCCCTTTTTTTTATTCATGATATTCTATTCCTTGAGACCTATAATCATCTTCAACTGAATGACATATAGTTAATTCTTATTCTATTTCACTTTTATTATCTTTTTAACCCTATATTCACTCCAATGTACATTAGTTACTTGAAATTATAAGTAAAATCTTGTCTAGAAAACAAGGTGCTAAAGCCCCTCAGAAGGAGAATCTTTATATATCCAAAATAGAGTTAAAGTATTTTTGTGCAATTTAATCGCTTGAGAAATTTTAATTTTTATCCACATATTACTTCTATGATACTTTAGTACATTGAAATTAAAAGTTAAGTCTTGTTGTGGAGGGAAGGGGCTGAAGACCCTTGGAAAGATAATCTGTTTAGAATTAAAAAGATCCATCAACTCAATTGATGAATCTTAATATTCTTTTTTTCTAATTAAAAATTAAGTACGTCAAAACTTATACATTTAGAATCTATATTGACTAGTAATTCCAATATTTATATCCTTCATGTGAGTAATAGTGTATTGACTTAATGAATTTAAACTTCTTCCTAAACTTGCATTTACTCCTGTAGAAAATCTCTGATTCCATTGGTATTCGATATAAGAGTTAATAGATGCTGATACATAAAATCTATTCAATCCATTCCCTTGATTGTCATTCATAGATTTTCTAGTCATTATATAACTGTTATGAAAAAGCTTTATATCCATTGTTTGGTTAAAGCTTGTAATATAATTAGCATTTAATGCTAAACCTGCACCAATCGTTATTCTAGATTGTCTTATGAAATCATATTGCGGCATTATACCTAAGCTAATAGTTTGATATTCTTGTTCAATATCTATAACTCCTCTCATCATTTCATCATCTTCCATGTCATGATTCATTAATAAATTCAAATCAAGGCTGCTTCTAGTTGTTGGAGTAACAATATCAAATTCACAATTATATGCTTTTTCACCTGCAATATTTATAAACTCATTATTCGAGTCGTATGCCATATTATTAGAAAATCGGCTATTAT
>CAZMKA010000031.1:4510-13162 GCA_964566605.1 uncultured Saprospiraceae bacterium
AACCAAGTGAATATAAAAGTCTAAATCGATTTGAAATAGTATGATTTAAACCAAGTTCTGCATAACTGCCAGAACTCCAATTCGTATAATCAAATAACTCTACGCTTAAAGGATTAGGCATTTCAAAACAAGAATAATTTACTCCAACACCAGCATATAATCTAAATTTCGATAAATTCTTATCTGAATTATCTTTCAAACTTAAATCTAAAAAATCTTCTCTGTTAGTGATTATAAAATCCGATGATTGTTTAGCTAAGATAGATGTTGCAATCTTTTCACGATCTTTGTTAATTAGTTGAACAACTTCTACCTTTTCAAAAGAACTTGTAATTACATTATCTAAAATTGATTTACTTTTTATTGCTTTAGTTGGTGTATAATCCGCTATGTTATTAATCTCTCCAGCATTTCCTGAAATATAATTATTACTTGAGCTAGTTTTGTACAACGGTATATTATTGATTTCAAGCGACTGTTTACTATCTAATTCAGTACTCGGTATGAAATCTCTTTCAGTTTCAACATTATCTGATCGATCTAAACCAAAGTCTGTGATTGAAATATTGGATAGATTTTGAACATCTGCATCAAGGTTTTCATTCGAAACAAATTGATTGACAGAATTTTGCGATGGAAAAATATAGACTTGTCCTATGAGCAAGATAAGTAGTGTGAAAATTAAAATTCCTGAAAGGTAAATAACACTTGGTTCAGAACGCTTTTCATTGAGCTCATCAACTTGTTCTAGTGCAGAAAAGAATAAAGCATCATCAGGAGTGTTCCAACTCTCAGCATCTTGATTCTCACCAAGCTTCGATCTCATCTGCCTTTCTAACGCTGTATATTTATTCTTTTTCATAAGCTCGCAATTTGAACTTTTTCTACAATTATTCCTTTCAACATTTTCCTAGCTTTAAATAGTTGAGATTTTGAAGTACCAATAGAAATATTTAGAATTTCCGAAATTTCTTGGTGAGAATAACCCTCCATGACATATAAGTTTAACACAGCTCTGTATCCTGATGGCAGTTGTTGAATAAATCCAACCAATTGTTCTGCATCGAAAGCTGGTTCATCTGCTTCTTCCTCAATTTTTTCGTCCAATAAATCATCAACCACTTCTACGCTCAGCAACTTCGAATTTTTCCTTAATAGTTGTAAACTTTCATTGGAAACTATACGTGCAGACCAATATTTAAATTCTCCCTTATTAGCATCAAATTGATGAAGTTTACTAAAAATTTGAACCATAGCATTTTGCATACTATCACTTGCATCAGCATGATTTTTGTGATAACGCAAGCATATTGAAAACCAATATGATTTATATCGTTTGTAAAGTTCAGTTTGAGCTGATCTCACATTTAATTTCGCCTTTTCTATTATATCCAAATCCACTATTGGTAAATTTTACTATTCCTAGTATGAGCTATTTTTAGATAGGTTGCCTTTTGATTAAAAAAAATAAACATATTCCTTGTAAAACTTTTATAAATGTATAAAAGCAATAATAATGTCGCAAAATAAAAATTACTTAATTCACCCTCAGGTCATATCTATGTCACTTCTTATTGCTGGAGTAACATTTTTATTCTTGGCTTTTTCAGGATCTTATATTTATACAAGGGTTCAAACAGGCATTCCTGCTATCAAATTACCAATCTTGTTTTATATAAATACATTGATTCTTTTATCAAGTTCATTCGTTCTGCGTAATTGCAAGCAACAATATATAAATGATAATACGGTCGCTTATCAAAAAAGTTTAGGAATTACTTTATTTCTAAGCCTTTTGTTTCTTGGACTACAAATTGTGGCGTGGTTACAGCTATATCATTCAGGTGTATTAGTAAATCAAGACAACATGGCGACTTTTGTTTACCTAATATCGGCTGTTCATTTCGCCCATGTAATCGTAGGTATTCCGTTTCTTGCTCTATTTTTATACACTGCTTTCAAGCGAATGCAAGAACCAGTTAGCGTGTTGGTTTATTTTAGTGATCCCGACAAAGCTAGAAAGTTGAAATTACTAACAATTTACTGGCATTTCTTAGATATTCTATGGATTTACTTAGTCGTTTTCTTTGCTATAAATTATTTTCTTATCTAGTTAATATATAGAAATTTAGAATATGTGTAACTTTGGGCTCGAGCCCAAAAACAAAAATACATTTATTTAAAAAATCGTTTGGATATGAAATTAGTCAATCTATCATTTTTAGCAGTTATTTTATTCTTTTGTATTTCATGCGGTGGACCCAAAGGAGCGCAAAACGTAAGTGGAACAGTCTCTGATGCACCAAACATGAATGTATATTTCGACTTTATTACTCCTGATGGTAATAAACGAGTTCTTAACAGTACTCAAACTAATGGAAGTGGTACGTTCGATTTCGCATTTGAAGAAAAACTAGACGACGGAGTTTACAGTGTTCGAATTGGTTCTACAAGTATATTTTTGAGGCTTACGCCAAATGATGAGAATGTGAATATCACTGGAACGTTGTCTGACAAAAAGAACTTTGCGATAGAAGGATCTCCATCTTCTGTGGAGTTAAAAGAAGCTATTAATGAAATAGATAACGCTAGAAAAAATAGAGTTCCCCTAGATCGAGTAATATTAAATACCGCAGACCCTATTTCTGCAACTTATTTAGCTAATAAACTTTTCAATGGAAATGCATCTAAACTATCTCTTTATAAAGCTTTAGCAGTAAAACTAAATGCTTCAAAACCAGATAGTGAGTATACTACAAAAATTGACGAAACGATTAAAAATATTGAAAAAGAATTAATTGCTCAACAAAATAAATATCCTGTTAAAATAGGCGAAGATGCTCCAGACATTGTTGCGAAATCACCTGATGGTAAAATCAAGAAGTTGTCGGATCTTAAAGGTAAAGTAGTTTTACTTGATTTTTGGGCAAGCTGGTGTGGACCATGCAGAAAAGCTAATCCTCACGTCGTTGAAGTATATGATAAATACAATAAGCAAGGATTTGAAGTATATTCTTTTTCGCTTGATGGAATACATCCTAGAAGTTTAAGCAGATTAGGAAATGATCCTGCTAAAATTGCAGAGGCTAAAGCTAATGCTAAAACTAAATGGGAAAAAGCAATTGCACAAGATAATTTGAAATGGGATTCACACTCAAGTGAATTAGCGCATTGGAATTCCAAAGCGCATAAGCAATATGGTGTATCATCAATACCTACAACATTTTTGATAGGAAGAGATGGTAAAATAGCGGCATTAAACCCTAGAAATAATTTAGAAGAAGCTGTTCTAGCAGCGCTATAAATAGTGCTACTTAAAATTAATCTGTGCATGATATAATAAAATCGATGCACTGCTTGCTACATTCAAAGATTCCGCGCCTTTATTATTATGTGACTCTATGAGTAAACTATGGTTAGCTAATTCATTTAGCTCATCAGTTATACCTTTACCCTCATTCCCTAGGCATAGAATAAAACCTTCAGGCCAATTGAAATCTTTCAATTTTTCTCCATTAAGTGATGTAGAAATAATCGGCAATTCTATTTCTTGAAGCATTTCAAGAGAGAGAACTTTATGTTTAATTTTAAAGACAGCTCCCATTGAAGCTTGAATGACTTTTTGGTTCCATATTTCTGTAGACCCCTCTCCTATTAATACACCATCCATACCGAACCACGCAGCTGTTCTTATCATCGTTCCCATATTTCCAGGATCCTGAGCATGTTCTAGATATAAATACCTTCCATTTTGGGCGAAAGCCCTTAATTCAAGTTGATCATCAACACTACCCAAAGCTAGAATAAAAGGTGCATTTTTCATACTTGACATCATCTCAATCTGCTTCGAATTAGCAATTAATACATTTGCTTGATCGGATAACCACTCCATGTTTTTTGCAGCATAATCTTCTGTAGTAATGCAATAATCGATAATTGATGATTGTTGGGAAATAAGTTCTTTTACAAGTTTAGGACCTTCAATAGTATATTTATTATACTTTTGTCTGTACTTTTTCTGTTTAAGAGATTGTAAGAACTTTACTTGTTTATTCGTAATTCTGTTTAAGAGCATAAGTGTCTACTAAAAAAACAAATATAAAGGGTTTATTTTACCTATTATGCATATTAAGCCTAAGCTCATGTAGTGTATCCAAATATTTGGAGGCAGACCAGTATCTTGTTAAGAAAAATAAAATAATTATTCAAGATAAAGAGAAGAGTAAAGATGATCCTGAACTTATCTATAATCTTGAGTCTCTCGTACTACAAAAACCAAATACTCGTTTCGTTTTTACTCCTCGTGAATTAATCTATTTCAAAAATAAAGAGGAATTCGAAAAGCCAGGAAATAAGAGAGGTCGATTAAAAGAAGCCCAATTACCTGTCTTTCATGATGATAAACTTATGCGCGAAAGTGCAAAGAGAATGGAGAAGTACCTGAGAAATTCAAAAGGTTTCTATTTCGCTAAAGTAATCCCGTCCGTTTACTTAATTCAAAACAAAGCTGAAATAAGCTACACAGTAATAACAGACAGCAGATACACTGTCCGTTCTAAAGAGTATTTTGTCGACGATCCTGAAGTAAAAAGACTCATCGATAAATATGAATCTACCACACTAATAAAGCCAGGTTCTAAAATTGACGAGACGATTTTCGAGAATGAAAAAACCAGATTATACGATAAATTACAAAACAAAGGCTATGCTAACTTTGCTAAAAACTATATAGAATTTAAAGCTGATAGTTCAGATATGCAAATGGATGTCTTTGTGAGAATTAAAGAACCACAAGAAGGAGGTTTGCACAAAAAATATACTATTGGTAATATTAGTATTTACCCGAACTTTCGAGGAACCATTGATGACAATTCTCCTTTCAAAGAAACATTTAATGGTGTAAATTACGTATTCACAACTGAAGATCCGTTTATAAAAGCCGAAGCTATAGGAAGAGTTCTCCAAATTAAAGAAGGCAATGAATACAAAAAAAGACATGTTGATGGAACCTACTCTTCTCTAGCTAAACTTGGTACTTTCCGTTTCATTAATATCAAAAGTCAAATAAATCCGTTAGATAGTACAAAAATAGATTACAAAATATTCCTTACTCCTATCGAAAATAAATGGGCTTATGAAGGATCATTAAACCTATTTTACACTTTTCTTCCTCAAGGTGGTAACTTAAGTAGAATTGGTTTATCTGGAAATACTTCATTGACAAATTCTAACACATTTGGCGGTGCTGAAAAGTTGGTTTTTTCATTGGAGGCAACTGGCGAAATAACGCTGGATCAACAATTAAACAGAAATTTAACATTAACCCCACAATTAAGTCTTCAATATCCAAGACTGAGGGATAATACTGGACTAATTAATTTTCTTTTAAATAAAACAAGGTCTACTGCTAAGGTATTTGACATCAAGGATAATACCATCACGAAATATAATGCAAGTTATGGATACATTCAGCAAATTGATCAATACGTAACTAATTCACTTAATGCCGATGCTACATATGAATATCGATATAACAATAAGCATACTTATATCGTAACACCATTTAACATCAATAGTCTATCAACTGTAGTCGATAGCTCATTTCAAGCAGAATTCCTTGACCCTTCTCCCCTTTTGGCAAGATCCTTTGAAAAGAGATTAATTACGACTTTTATTATTCCACAAACACTTTACCAAATGAATTCGCCTGTTTTTTCAAGTGGCTTCAATTGGAATTTAAGAATCAACACAGAGATATCGGGCTTAGAGGTATTAGCATTGAATGGAGTTTATAATTATGCTTTTGGGAGAAATAATCTATGGTCAATTCCTTTTGGAGATGATGATTCCTTTGAGTTTTCCAAGTTTGCATTAGTTGATATTGATGCAAATGCTACTCAAAGATTTAATTCAAAATATAGTATTGCCGGAAGATTTAGAATAGGTGTGGCATCTCCGTTTGTTCGTGGAGAAGTTATCCCTTTTATAAAACAATTCTACGTAGGTGGAGCTAACAGTATCAGAGGTTGGCAAGTTAGAGAACTAGGTCCTGGAGGTTTTAATCAAACAAATGTTCCGAGTGGTGCTTTTTTCCAAAGTGGTGATATGGTTATCGAAGGAAGTTTAGAATTCCGCTTTCCTCTATTTTGGGATTTTGAAGGAGCGACATTTATTGACGCGGGTAATGTGTGGATAATCAATGAAGATGAAAATAGACCTGAAGCACAATTCAAGTTTAACCAATTTTATAAACAGATAGCTATAGGGACAGGTTTTGGAGTTCGATGGGATTTAGACTTTCTTCTTGTTCGACTGGATGTAGGGTATAAATTAAGAAACAACTACTCAGATTTTATCTTCGGTCATTCTGCACTTCCGAATCCTGATTTCATTAGTATAATAGAATACGCAGCTGATCCCAATTTCCTTGTAGGACTTGCATATCCTTTTTAATTGTTGTGGATTCAGTATACAAGTAATTCCAATTCTGTTTTTGAAATGGTATAACTTACTTTTTTCATAAACAAGCCATCAATAATTGCATGATGTCTGCATACTTTAATACTTTTGTGCGCTTATAAAACAACGGTATGCAATTCAATACAAATCATATAGAATCGAAGTGGAAAGCTTTTTGGAAAAACAATGAAACATATAAAGTTTCAAATGACTCCGACAAGCCTAAATTCTACATCCTTGACATGTTTCCTTATCCTTCAGGTGCTGGATTACACGTAGGTCATCCACTAGGTTATATAGCTTCAGACATCTATGCTAGATACAAGACGATGAAAGGATTTAATGTCCTTCACCCTATGGGATTTGATGCGTTCGGATTACCTGCTGAGCAATATGCAATTCAAACAGGTGTACATCCTGCAGATTCTACTGCTACCAATATTGAGATGTACAAGAAACAATTGAACAATATTGGTTTTAATTACGATTGGACAAGAGAAGTAAATACGAGTGATCCTTCTTATTATAAATGGACTCAAAAGATTTTTCTCTTGTTGTACAATTCGTACTACAATACGAGTAATAACAAAGCAAGTGACATCAATGATTTGATTGCTCACTTTGCAACTAATGGTTCAGTAGGTTGCAATGCTTATTCAGAAGAGGCACAGACTTTCACTGCCGAAGAGTGGAAATCATATGATAAGAAAGAAAGAGCAGCAGTTTTAACGAATTATAGATTAGCTTATCGTAAAATCTCATATGTAAATTGGTGTGAGGAGTTAGGAACTGTATTAGCCAATGATGAAGTGAAGGATGGATTAAGTGAGCGAGGAGGTTATCCTGTAGAAAAGCGTGCAATGATGCAATGGTCATTGCGTGTAACAGCTTATGCTGAGCGTTTGCTTAATGACCTTGAAAAGCTTGAATGGAGTGATTCATTAAAAGCGATGCAAAGAAACTGGATAGGTAAAAGTTCAGGTGCAAAAGTATTTTTCGATCTTGATGGATATGAAGATAAAGTTGAGATTTTCACAACAAGACCTGATACTATTTTTGGGGCAACATATATGGTTATGGCTCCGGAACATGACCTTGTTAAAAAAATAACAACAGCTGATAAAGTAAAAGAAGTTGAGGATTACTTGACGTATGTGGGAGCTAAAAGCGATATAGAAAGATCTTCAAATACTAAATCGGTTACAGGTGCTTTCACAGGTGCATACGCTATTCATCCATTTACTGGCAATAAATTACCAATATGGATCAGCGAGTATGTATTGAAAGATTACGGTAGTGGAGCTATCATGGCCGTTCCTAGTGATGATGAAAGGGATCAGGCTTTCGCCCAAAAATTTGACTTACCTATTATTCAAGTAGTTGACCAATCTGAATACCCAAATGCGGATAAGTTTGATAAAAAAGGAAAAATGATCAATAGTTCCTTTTTGGATGGTATGGAAGTGCATGATGCAATTGCAAAAGCTACAGAGGAAATTGCTAAACTTGGAAAAGGAAGTAAAACGATTAATTATAGATTACGAGATGCAATCTTTAGTCGTCAGAGATATTGGGGTGAACCCTTCCCTATCAAATATGATACGGATGGTGATATAATTATAGAGGATGAAAGTAACTTGCCAGTTGAATTACCTGCTCTAGATAATTTTAAACCAACAGCAGCAGGAGAATCACCTCTAGCGCGTGTAACATCATGGGTCAATGAAGGCGATCTCAAAAGAGAAACCGATACCATGCCTGGATATGCAGGTTCAAGTTGGTACTTCTTACGTTACATGGATCCATTGAATGAAAATGAATTTGCTTCAAAAGAATCATTGGACTATTGGCAAGATGTTGACATATATATAGGAGGAACAGAGCACGCTGTAGGTCACTTAATGTATAGTCGTTTTTGGCATAAAGTACTATTTGATTACGGTAAAGTTCCTACTAATGAGCCTTTCAAAAAACTTATTAACCAAGGAATGATTCAAGGCGTAATTGAATCGCTTGTATTGCTAAAAGAAAAGAAGGATGGCAAATCACAATTTATATCAGCTGATTTAAAAGCTAATTACCCTGAAGATTCTTATGCATTAATACCAGTTTTTGTAGAGTATGTTAGTAACTATGGTAGTGCAGATTCTCATTTAAGTGTGGAAGGCATCAAGCAGTTTATAAATTGGAGAC
>CAZMKA010000031.1:13172-28131 GCA_964566605.1 uncultured Saprospiraceae bacterium
ACTTCATAACAGCGAATCAAACTATAAGCGCTGCTAACTTAGATGCAGCAGACGCTGATTTGAAAATGGACACAGTTTCAGAAGTAGGGAAAATGTCCAAAAGATATTTTAATGTAATTAATCCAGACGACGTAGTTGCAGAATATGGTGCTGACTGTTTCCGAATGTATGAAATGTTCTTGGGTCCAATAGAGCAATCTAAGCCTTGGGATACGAAAGGAATTGACGGCGTTTCAAAATTCTTAAGAAGATTATGGAGTTTATTCTATGATGAAAATGGAGAAAACATTCTAGTTGATGAAGAGCCAAATAAGGCTGAACTAAAGACGCTTCATAAAACGATACAGAAAATTGATCAAGACATAAAAAACTTTTCATTCAACACATGTATAAGTACATTTATGGTTGCGGTGAATGAGCTTAAAAAAGCAAAGTGTCATAAGAAATCAATATTAAAACCTCTTATTCAATTACTTGCGCCTTTCGCGCCATTTATTAGTGAGGAGCTATGGGAAACACTTGGTGAAACAAAAAGTATACACCAAGCAACATTTCCTTTATTTGACGAATCTCATGTAAAGGAAGACGAAGTTACTTACCCAGTATGCTTTAACGGTAAAAAAAGATTAGAAGCTACGTTTGCTGCAGACGAATCAAGAGATTCGATTATGGAAAAAGTAGTGTCTATTGAAGGGATTGATAAATACTTAGATGGGAAAACACCTAAGAAAATCATTGTCGTTCCTGGTAGAATGATCAACATCGTTATTTAAAAGTCTGATTACGATATTGACAAGCTATTACATTTCTTTGTATAGCGCAATTATATCGGTTCAGCTTAAAAGTATCAAACATTAACAGAGACTAATTTCATAAATGCAATTTTTCTTTATATGTTTAACTTCTCCTATAAAAAGGGTGCGGAATTAGTAAGTTAGAATCTACTAAAGACTGCTAACTAGAGCTATTATTGCTTTTATTTATTTTGGGCTTAAGCCCAAAAACTGAGAAAACCAAAGACTTTAGTCTGTAAGACTATTTAATTAAGAATGATAATATTTTAATACCAAACGTGAAATATTACACCTCGTATATCATATTATTAGTGCTATTTTTAGCGCCTAAGATTGTTTTGTCCAGTTCTATTTGTCTTTCCCCACACTCCATCACTCAAATAGAGAATACTTCAACAAGTATCAGCATAGAGTGGAGCGATTTCTCAACTCCTTCCGATGTTATAGAATACAACATAAGCTTTACTCTTTTGGGCGAAAGCCCTGACCTTAACGACTTCGAAACTTCTCTAGAGAAATCATTTACATTCGAAAACCTTGAACCTGCTTCGTCGTACGAAGTGCGTCTAAGAACAGTTTGTTCTAATGGAAATACGACTTGGTCTGCTCCAATTTACATATACACTGAAATTGACCCAAGTGCACCATGTAATATGAATCTTCAAATTGATGATAATAGTTGTGGAAATCCCATGCTGTTTAATTATACTGTTGAAGGATTAGGCGAATCACTAGGCGTAAATACATTCATTCGAGAAATAAAGATTGCAATTGCACATAATTGGCCATCAGACTTAGAGTGTAGACTCATATCACCGAATGGAGAATCCTTGTTACTCTTTCAAGATCAAGGAATAGGAAGTAGTAATGTAGGTAATATATCGAATGCTTGTGATGAGCCTTTGCGACTGGATATGTCAGCATGTGAGTCAGTTGAAACTACCGCTGATGGATTAAAAGGAACACTAAGACCACAAGGTGATTTAGCCGACTTATACATCAATAATAGTAACCCAAATGGTGATTGGTATTTAGAAATTTGTGATGATGCAAATGGTCAAGTTGGTATCTTAAGAACTTTTGAAATTGTATTCGAAGATGTGCTTTGTGAAGCACCGGAATCAATAGGAATTAGCACTGTGACAGAGAATAGCATTGACTTAGTTATCGCTGCATCCAACTGTGATTCTTTGGAGATACTATTAACTTCAGTTGTAGGAATGGATTCTTTCATTATCGTTGTGCCATGTGATGATGACACGATACAAGTTAATGGTTTACAAGCTTCTACTGAATATGAATTCCTATTTTCTGCAAGTTGTGCTTCAAGTGATTTGTCTTCTTCATGTTCCAATTATTTTGAAACATATTGTGCGGAGACTGGCTTGATAGAGACTTTTGACAATTTAAGTAAATGTAATATTAGTTGTGAGCCCTGTACTACTGGAAGTCTTTTTCAAAACACAAGTAATAATCAATGGAAAATTGGCGAAGGAAGCACAAATACTGACTTAACCGGTCCACGTTCAAGTTTGTTTGATTTCGGAAAGTATGTTTATATAGAAAGCTCTGAAGAATGTACGGACGATGATTATATTCTACAAAGTTCATGCTTAGGTTTACTTACAGATACATCATGTAATGTATCATTTTATTATCATATGGAAGGAGATGAGATTTCAAGTCTCTTCTTAGAGATTAGTGTCGATAACGGCGCGAACTGGACTTCAATATGGGACAAACATGGCTCACAAGGGAATGACTGGTTTTTAGAAAATATTACACTAAGCATTGATGTTTCCAATCAATTTCAATTGAGATTCAGAGCTACAAATCCAAGTGGAGATTTAGGTGACATAGCTATCGACCAAATAAGATTAGTGGGAATTGAATCCATTTCTGAATCTTCACAAGTTTATTATTTGGATGCTGATAACGATGGATATGGAAGTAACGTTGATAGTATAATATATTGTGGCATCACTACTCCTGCTGGATATACTGTACTAAATGGTGATTGTAATGATGAAAACGAGTTAATTAATCCAGGGATTTCAGAATCTGAATGTAATGGCATCGATGACAACTGTAATGGATTAATTGATGAGGATTCGGATAGTTCGCTTTCTTGGGTACTAGATGATATAAAAGATCAATCGTGTAATGGTGTTATAGACGGAAGAATTAGTCTAATTGGTCAAGGAGGAATTCCACCTTACGAAATAGAATGGAATACAGGTCAAGAGAGCTTTACAATTGAGAATTTAGAAGCAGGAATGTATTTCGCGACTATAAGTGATGCAGGAAATTGTACCATTCAAACAGACACATTTACTATACAATTACTTCAAAGTTTTGATTTTCTTATATGGTCGACTTCTAATGCCACTTGTTTAGGAATAAATGATGGTGCTATTGCAATTGCTCATGATGAAGATAATGGGCCGTTCACATATAACTGGAGTAACGGAACTAATGAGAAAGAGCTTGATAATGTAGGACCTGGTAATTATTCTGTGGAAATCATCGATGTTAATGGTTGTTCTATAAATTCTGGAGATATTACAATACATGCAGACCGCATAGTCGAAATTGAATTTGACTCCATTTCAGCTGTAAGTTGTGCTAATTTTTCAGATGGATATGCTTCTATCATTTTGGACTCCTCTTACGCAAGCACATTATGGAATAATGGAGCAAATGGTTTAACTGTAGATAATATATCTGGCGGGACATATACTATACTTGTAACTGATTCAACGAATTGTCAAGGCATAGATTCTATTGAAATAGCTGAGCCAGCTCCATTGAATATAGAGATTGTGAGTAATGAAAGCGTAAGTTGTTTTGGAGAGAATGATGGTTATGTTGAAGTGACAGTTTCAGGTGGAAATGAAGGATATGAATTTGAATGGAGTAATGGTTCTTTAGATAACAATATAGATCTTTTAACTGCTGGTTTTTACGATGTAAGTATAAGCGATTCCAAGTCTTGTGTTGATTCATTAATTGGAATAGAAGTATGGGAGCCTGATTCATTGGTTGTATCCTTATTGACAAAAGGAGATGAAACTTGTACAGGGCAAAATGGCTTTGTAGATATCGAAATAGAAGGCGGTACAGAAGCTTATGAGTTTATGTGGAGTAATGATTCAACATCGCAGAATTTAGAAGAACTAGAAGCGGGCATATATTCTGTAACTGTTGTTGATCGAAATAATTGTCAAGCATTTATAGATGATATAGGAATTAATAGAATAGAAGTCATTATTGAAGAAGAGATTACAAATGTAAATGACGTTAATTGTTTTGGTGAAAAAAATGGTTCATTTGAGTTGAATTTAGAAAATGTTACTGCGTATCCTATGATCTTATATGTGAACGGAGATTCTATAATATCAGAAAATGCGAATCTCATATTAGATTCCTTGGACGGCGGAGAATATGCTATCGAAGGTGAAGATGCAAATGGATGTTTGATGGATATGATAGCAGTAACAATTGATGAACCACAAGAACTCAACATCCTTATCACAGAGATAAATACAGTTTCTTGCGGTGAATTGGGAGGAGAAATTACAATTCAAGTTACAGGTGGTACAGAACCTTTTGACATCAATTGGTCAAGCGGGCAAACAGGAGAAACAATCGACTCATTAGATGTAGGTTTTTATTCTGTAGAAATCTTTGATTCCAAGATGTGCTCGGATAGTATAATTGATATAGAAATTGGAACTTCGGCACCATTAGTTCAGGAGACTATTACTATTAATCAACCTTTATGTAATGGTGATATGACAGGAGTTATAGATCTTATTTATACTGGTGGATTAGGAAATATAACTTACGAATTAAATGGAGATGAGTTTGATAATGGTTTATTTGAAACATTAGGAGCTGGGATATATGATGTAGTGATAAGTGATTCTTCTTTATGCAATGTTGATAGTCTAAGTTTCGAAATTATTAATCCTCCTGTCTTAACAATAACATTGGATAGTATATCTCCAAGTTATTGCGGAAATACAAATGGTTATATAGCAGTGAGCGCTATAGGAGGAACTGGAGAATTGAATTATAATTGGTCAGGTGGAATAAGTGATACAAGTTCGATTGTTACAAATATAAGTGAAGGACTTTATGATGTAGTAGTACTAGATGAGAATGGCTGTGGTGTGGGATTAGAGGATTTAGAAATAGAAAATATTGATAAGGTTCTTGATGTAGAGAATCTATTTATAGATAGCACGTCTTGTTTCAATACGAGTAATGGTAAAATTTTCTATGATCTTGTAGGAGACTACAGTTTCCCGATTGAAACTACTTTAAACAACGAAGTTTTTGCTTACTCTAATGGATTTATCAATAATGTTCCTGCGGGTAATTATGAATTAGTTATAACTGATGTGGTGGGATGTACTTATGAAATAAACGAAGTACTAATTGAATCGCCTTTACCAATTGAATATGAATTTGAAATTTTAGTTCCTATCATTTGTCTTGATGATAGTACTGGAGTGATATCTATGAATGCTATGGGCGGGACAGGTGAATTAGATTATCTGTGGGACAATAATGATGAAGGGCAAACGATTGATAGTTTAGCGTCAGGTTATTACAGGTGTGCTATTGTAGATGAACGTAATTGTGTATTATTTACTGATAGTATTTTCCTAGAGAATCCAGATACGTTAATCGTGAATTTAGTAACTATTGATGCGACGGAAGGTAATAATAATGGAGCTATTTATGTGACTACTTCTGGTGGAGTTATGCCATATGAATACAATTGGAATTACGATATTCCTACGGATACAGATACTATTGAATTTCTAGGAGAGAGTTCGTGGAATTTGAATTTCGTAGATGGCAATGGGTGCATGTTTGACACATCCTTCGTAATCAAAAATATCGTAGGAATTGAAGAAGTAGAGTTTATCGAAGTAAAAATTTCACCGAATCCATTTCATGACTATTTACAGATTAGAACTGAGTTGGATGACAAGGAATATTCTATTGTTATCCTAAGTGCACAAGGCGAGTTAGTAAGACATATAGATCCTAGTGCGTTAATTGATGAGAAGATCTTTCTCGGGGATTTAATGGCGGGAATATATTTTGTTGTACTTAAAACCGAGAATGGAGTTATAGTGAGGAAGCTTGTAAAGCGATAGGATAATTGATTATTGCTGTATTAAATAAGCTACTACTGCCCTATTTTAGTAATTCGAAACGAAGTCCTACGATTCAGCTGATGTTGCTCTTCTGTACAATTGTCGCACGCACAATCTGCAACAGGCTGATTTTCTCCATAACCCTTTGCTGTAATTCGAGAGGCTAATATCCCCAAATTAATAATGTAATCAACTGCTGATTGCGCTCTTTGTTGACTTAACTTCTCATTATATCCATTCGGTCCTCTACAATCCGTATGTGATGATAACTCAATTGATATTTCAGGATTCTCAGTTAATAACGACGTCAGCTCTATCAATGAAGGCTTTGCGTCTTCTCGTATATTGTACTTATTAAAATCATAAAAAATATTCTCCAATACAATTTCCTTATTCTCTATGATTGGCTTCAATATCACAGTAGTATTATATGTATAACTTGTTTTTCCATCGGGGATATCGTCATAAGATACCGACACATTCTTCTTTTGATTGAAATATCCTGGAGAATTTATAACAATTTCGAATGCTCCCGCATCTATGTCCATGATTGAAAATGACTTCGAATTTAATTTTTTGACCTCTCCATTAACAGACATATTCGCAGAAGGAAAAGGTATCTTTTCTCCATTTTCTTGTTCTGCTAGAACAGTTATCGCTAACTTTAAATCCTTTTCTTTTTCTTCATCGTCATCTTCAGTTGGATCAGGTTTAATAGGCTTTTCACTTAGTTCAAATTCATATATATTATCGATTCCATCGCGTGAACTAGTGAACAAACCGTTCAATGGAATATCAGGATTTGGGTTGAAACTTATCCCGAAATCATCTGCTCCACTATTAATAGGACTCTTCATATTAAATGGACGTATCCAAGTACCATTTTCTATATAACTGTAAAATATATCTAGTCCGCCCATTCCTGGATGTCCGGAACTAGCAAAATATAATGTATCTCCCTTCAAAGACGGAAATTTCTCATCTCCTATTGTGTTAATAGTGCTTCCTAAGTTTTTAGGCGCACTCCATGCTCCAAACTTATCCAAACTAGCAAAATATAAATCAAAGCCACCTTTACTTTCCTTTTGGATCTCAGCACTAAAGAATAACACACTGTCCTTTTCATTCCAATATGGGTGTCCGTAATTCACCTCATCCATTATAAAAGATAAAACTTCTGGCTTCGTCCAGTTTCCATCAATATATGAACTTACCATCAACTTACAATACTCATCATAAGCCTCATTTGCAACACATCTTGTAAAATATAAAACTGAACCGTCTTCATTAAAACAAGCTGTTCCTTCATTATTTGCCGTATTTATGGATGGATCCAAATGACTCAAATCATTGGTAGTTGCATTGTATATGTATATGTCTGAATAATCTCGTCCCGTCCAGTTATATTTTTCCTCTGATGTCTTATTACTTCTATCTGAGCTAAAAACAACGCGGTGATCATCTAAAAATACAGGAGAATAATCAGAAGATCTAGTATTAAATTTCCAATTGTCAATTTCGTATTTTTTATCGGGTGAATTCAACCAATCAGATGCCAGTCTGCATATAGCTACTTCTTTACGATACTCGGCAATTTGACTACCTTCATTAATCAATTCGTAAAACAACTCGGTAGCTTCAGTATATCTCTCAAGTGACTTAAGAGCATAGGCCTTTTTCTCTTTTGCCCTTGGACCGTAGTTGAATTTCACTGATTCGTTATACCAAGGTAATGCCTCGTCTGCTTCACCTATATTCCAAAAAGATTCCCCAAGTAAAAAGGCTATTCTTGCTTTTGCTGATGGATTATTGGAACGCTGAAACTCTTCTTACAACATTTCAATAGCAACTGAATATTGCTTCAGTTCGTATGCCATTGTTCCATCCTTTATTTTCTTTGTGAATGAACACGATTCTAAGAAAAAGAATAGTATTATTGAACTTATTAAAAGGATCCGATTCATTAAATTATAATTGACACCACAATATACAATATAACGTCTTAACCAATTAATTTATTGATATGTTCAATAGCATTATATAGTAAATACTACCTTTATTTCAATTATATTCTAAGTTTAAGTCTTCTTTATTTCTTCAATCCGTTCATCTAGCAAAGACTTAACATCGATTTCATCTCCATTCTTAATATCACTTGTAACCGTGAGTAATACCCATTTCTTACCTCGATATTTAAACAATATTTCTTGACCTACTTTAAGTGAGACTCCACTCCTACTTACTGGTGATAAATTAGGATTCATAACCGTAGGAATAATTAACGGAATACTTTTCAATCCTTTATTAACTAGAGTGAATTCAATGTACACATTTGTTTCTTTTGTAGGAGTTTCAGGAACAGAAGATATTGAATTTATTTTGGGAGGAGATGGAGGGATTGACACTGATTTCTTCTCGATAGATACATAGTTTGTTCGTATTCTCGCTTTCTTGTCCGATGTATTTTCAAGGATTAATTTATTTTCTTTTTCTACGAAAACTGTTGCATCTCCTGCTATACCTAGTCCGAAACCTTTGACTTGTTCACCAGTTTCTAAAGAAACTACTTTTACAGTGACGTCTGTAAAATTCTTTTTATTTAATGTGGCAGAATAATTCCCTTTTGGAGAATTCTCAACTTCATAGATTCCATTAGCAGGAATAATAACTAAATCTTTACTGCCAGTGCATGAGCTTAGTAAAAGAGTAATAAATGAAAGTAACATAAACAGTGATCTCATCCTTTTGAATTTGTAGGGTTTTAGGGCTTTCGCCCAAAATGATAATATAAAGACTAAGGAGTTTTAGAATGGTTACAATGTCTGATACTTAAATTAAAAAAAGATGAACGGAAGATTCACATAAATCATAACTCACGAAAGTAATACATGATTGAATCTGCATAATAAAACCATTTCGCATAACAACATAAAAAAAGGCCAAGCACACTGTACTTGACCTTTAATATATATTAGAATATATCTTATCCTTCTAAAGCTTTAGAGAATCCTTTCTTCTCATTCTGCTTAACCTTTGGACGTAAGTCTTTAGTAAAGTCACGCAACAATGGAGTTGCAACGAAAATGGAAGAATATGTTCCTACTAATACACCTATTAATATCGCGAAGGCAAATCCTTTGATACTTCCACTTCCAAAAATGAATAAGCACAATACAACAAACAACGTTGTTATTGATGTTATTACTGTTCTTGAGAAAGTAGAATTTATCGCTAAATTCAATACTTCGTCTGTAGTTTTACTAGTATATATCCCTAAGTACTCTCTAATTCTATCAAACACGACAACCGTATCATTTATAGAGTAACCTATTACTGTCAGAATCGCTGCAATAAATGCTTGATCAACTTCAAGTGAGAAAGGTAATATTTCCTTGAAAATACTAAACACTGAAATCACTATGATTGAATCGTGAGCCAAGGCTGCAACGGCACCCATACTATATTGCCACTTGCTAAATCTAGCAAAGATGTAAGCGAAAATCAAAATCAAAGCAATTATTGCCGCTAATAATGACGACCTCTTTATATCCTTTGCAATCGTAGGTCCTATTTTAGCTGAACTTCTTACGTTCGGTCCATCATCAAGATTTCCTAACATGAACTTGTCGATTTCAATTGTTTTACCAGTCAATTCTTGTAAACCAGTTACAAATGCCTCATTTACTTTTTCTTGACTATCACTTTGATCTATTAAGTAATCTGTTGTTATACTGTACGTATTCGCACTAGAAACTTCTTTTACTATCGGTTCATCATCACCGAATACACCTGTTAAAGTTGATCTTAATGATTCTGCAGTAACTGAAGTTCCTTCCGTGAATTCAACTTCGTATTGGTAACCTCCTTTGAAATCAACACCATAGTTTAATCCTTGTGTTAATAAAGAAATTGCACCACCTGCGATAATTAATCCTGATACTACATAAGCAATCTTTCTTTTTCCTAACCAATCTATATTTAAGTTAGCAAAAGCATTCTTGAATGGAGGTGTCCAAAATGTAAGGTTATTTCCTTTCTTAACAGTCCACCAATCAATAATCAATCTACCTAATAGAACCGCAGTTAATAATGAAAGTAACACACCAATTCCTAATACAACAGCAAATCCTTTAATAGGACCTAATCCGAAGTATCCAAGAACTATGGCTACTAATATTGTAGTTACATTGGCATCTATAATCGCAGAATATGATAATGAAAATCCATCTTTGATACTCGCTAACAATGATTTACCTGATCTTAATTCCTCTCTTACACGCTCGTAAATAATTACATTTGCATCAACAGCCATACCTATTGTTAAGATAATACCCGCAATTCCAGGAATAGTTAATACTGTACCAAAATTTGCTAATGCACCGAAAATGAAGAATACATTTAATAACAATGCTATTATAGAAACAATACCAGCTCCTCCATAGTACAACACCATGAATAAAAGAAGTATGATAACACCAAAAATCAATGAATTAATTGATCTTCTAATATTCTCTTCTCCTAATGTAGATTCTGATACGATTTCAATCTTAGCTGGTAATTTACCAATTGATAATATTTTAGCTAAATCATCAGCTTCTTGTACGCTAAAGTCACCTGTAATAGATGTTCTTCCACCTGTAATAGGCCCATTACTCACACTTGGAGCAGAAACAACTTTATCATCAAGTGATATTGCTATCTGTCTTCCATTATCGTTGTAAGCTCTTGTAGTAATATTAGCCCATTTTTTAGCTCCTGTTCCATTCATGTTCAATGAAATACCAGGATTACCATTCTCATCAGGACTCATTCTTGCTTCTGTAATAACATCACCTGATAATGGAGGTGCTGTTTCGCTAGTTGCTTTTCTTACACCATATAATGCATACTTATATGTGCTTCTTTCATCATCGATTCGAATCTCTTGCTTTTCTCTACTCCAAAGTAATGACATACCATTTGGCATAGCATTTCTTACTAACTCATTTTCAAATACTTCATTGATTCGTTCAACATCTTTCTTAGTTTTAGCAAATCCCATTGTTGCACCACCAGAATATGGATCAGTAGCAGGGTTTACAAATTCCATAATAGAAGTCAATCCGCTATTAGCTAAGTTAGACTCAACTAATGTAGAATCGGTTTTTTCACCTGTTAAAGAATCATACTTAAATTCATAAGTCTTTTCTAGTGTTGCTGCATCTTCGCCCATAAGACCGTTTACAGCTACAACTCTATTCATTTCCATAAGCGCTCCATAAACACCAGGATCAGTATTTCTAAATGTTTCCCAAAACTCAAGTTTTGCTTCCTCCCCTATAAATTGTCTAGCTCGCTCAGGATTATCGATACCTGGTAATTCAAGTAATATTAAATTACGGTTTTCGTCTAGAGTTACATTTGGCTGAACAACACCTAGCTCATCGATACGTTCTTTTAGCATCTCATAAGTAAGCGTTACAGTTTCACTTGCCTTTTTTCTTAAAACAGCAACTACATCACCATCCGAAGATTCAGCATTTATTTCATCCCTCATTGTAGGGTTTATACTGAATATCGTAGACATTCTTTTACCATTAGCAATACTTTGGTACGCATCGGCAAATAATGTAACGTAATCGCTTTGTGAAGTTTTTTTAGCAACATCAGCATTAGCTAGAGCTTGACGGAAAATCTCATCTCTACTTCCATTTGCTAACTTGATAATCATTTCCCTTAGATCAACATCTAAAGCTGCACTCATACCTCCTTTAAGGTCAAGACCTAAATTCAAAGTCGCCTTCTTTAGATCATTGTACGAATAATTAGCAATTAGCGGAATTCTAAAAACTGTGTCTTGCGAGATATCATCCAAGTATTTTGACTTGGCTTCTCTTACGGATTGTTCATAAGAGGATGTTCCATCCTCTCCTACTGCTACTGTCTTGGCATAATTCTCAGCTTCTGTTTCAATGCGATCCGTCTTCCACATTAAAAAGTACTGAAATAAACAAACAATTGCCAACAAAATAGCGAAAAATCTAATTAATCCTTTTCCTTGCATTATGTTAAAATTATATATTTAGGTAGTTTCCGAAAAAACTCCGCAAATATAAGTCTTTTATTATGATATAACATCTATTTCACCCTATCATAATCAACTGAAGTCAAAAAAAAACCAATTCAGCTAAGTTATTGACTACGAAACCCATATACATTTACACTTCTTATATTCCTTATTTACACATGTTTATTACCGCTTATTTAGCGAAAGTTATCTATCTTGAGACTTTAAACGTACATTTATAATAACAATCAAAATCAAATCGATTTTTTTAAAACTCTAAAATAAAATGGGAATATTTGACTTTTTTAAAAAAGCAGGAACGAAGGTCTTCAAAAATGAAGAACTTGAAAATGCAAAAGCTGAAGAAGCTCATGCAAGAAAAATTCAACTTTTAGAAAATATTGTTGAAAACGTAGGATATGAAATTGAAAACCTGAAGGTAGAATTGAATAATGATGTAATCGTTATTCATGGTTCAGCTAATAACCAAGCAGAAAAAGAAAAAGTAATTTTAGCTCTAGGAAATGTTGATGGGATCTCTGCAGTTGACGATCGCCTTACTGTAGAAGAACAGATTCCAACATCTACCTTCTATACAGTTAAAAGCGGAGACACTCTTTCAAAGATTGCTAAAGCTCAATACGGGAATGCCATGAAATACATGGAAATTTTTGAAGCAAATCAACCAATGCTCTCTGACCCCAATAAGATTTACCCTGGACAGGTTTTAAGAATTCCACCTTTAGCATAATGATATTCTAAGGAAAATAAAAGCCAATTTGTTCACGTAAATTGGCTTTTTTTATTTTGGGCTTAAGCCCAAAAACAATAAATCTAATTAGACTAATCGCAAAGATTTATCCCATTCAAACTACAATTAGTAGAAAAAAGAGCGAAATGTAGAAAATTAACTCTTCAACAATCAACTTTTTTAGCCTACTTTCCGTTTCCTATCTGTTATTGATAAATCAATAATCTTAGACAACACAACTTTACCTCTACAAACCCTACCTAGAAGTAAAATACAAGCTAACAAATTAAATGATGAGAAAAATTATTTTTCTACTCTTGCTTTTTGCAAGTTCTAATCAGCTCTTTTCACAAGATTATACCCTAAGCGGTTATCTAAAAGATGCTTCTTCTGGTGAAGAATTATTGTACGCAACAGTAGCCGTCGAAGGATCAACTGTGGGTGCTAACACCAATTTATACGGAT
The DNA here is from genome assembly GCA_964566605.1 of uncultured Saprospiraceae bacterium. Lineage (GTDB taxonomy): Bacteria > Bacteroidota > Bacteroidia > Chitinophagales > Saprospiraceae > JAHDFB01. The sequence continues at coordinate 26,403 of CAZMKA010000031.1, forward strand.
TCTACTCGCTAACTTTACCAGCAGGTACATATAATATAGTATACTCCTATATAGGTTATGAGTCAAAAACGCAGACTGTAGTGCTCGACAAGAACATCACATTGGATGTTGAAATTTCGACTCAAGCCAATCAATTAGAAGAGATTGTTGTAACGGCAGAGGCCGAAGCCAACGAAAATGTAACAAATACCGAAGTTTCTGTTGTAACCCTCGATGTTGCTAAAGCTAACAAAATTCCTGTCTTACTAGGAGAAAAAGATGTTTTTAAAACGCTACAATTATTACCTGGAGTAGCTAGTAATTCGGAAGGTGGTGCAGGATTCTTCGTAAGAGGCGGAAATGTAGATCAAAATTTGGTTTTACTCGATGAAGCGCCCGTTTACAATGCTTCTCACTTACTTGGATTTTTCTCTGTTTTCAATTCAGATGCTTTGAAAGATGTTAAACTATACAAAGGTGGAATCCCTGCCCAGTATGGAGGTAGAGCATCTTCTGTGATGGATATTCGAATGAAAAATGGAAACATGAAAGAATGGGAAGCATCTGGAGGAATCGGATTAATATCATCAAGAGCCACGATTGAAGGACCCATTGTAAAAGACAAAGGTTCTATCATCGTCTCAGGTAGAAGAACGTATGCGGATGTTGTAGGTAGAGCATTCACCGACCAACTCGATGGCGTGCAGTTGTTTTTCTATGATTTGAATGCAAAAGCGAATTATAAAATAGGAAAAAAAGATAGAATTTACATATCAAGTTACTTCGGAAGAGATGCACTCGGTATTGAAAGTTTCGGATTTGACTGGGGAAATCAGACATTCACTACTCGATGGAGCAGAGCTATCAATTCTAAGTTATTTATGAACACTTCCCTTATTTATTCCGATTATGATTATGGTTTTGACATTTCTGTAGGAGCTTTCGATGTAGATTTATCAGCAGGAATATTTGATTATACAGTTAAACAAGATTTCAACTTCTACCCTAACCCGAATAACAAAGTAGCCTTCGGATGGATATCAAACTTACACAGATTCAAACCAGTAAGTTTTGTATTTAATAACACTCCAAGTGATTCTGAAATCCAACAAGCCCTGGAATCAGGTATTTATGCAAGTAATGAGCAGAAAATAGGTGCTAGATTGACATTAAATTACGGACTTCGATTAAGTATTTTCAATAATATTGGGCCTTACACTCAAAAAGTATTTGACGAAGAGGATAATGTTATTGAAACAATTACTCGTGATGATTTCGAAGTCTATAACACATATACTGGACTAGAACCTCGATTTTCAAGTACTTACCTACTTGATGAAAAAAGCTCGTTAAAGTTTTCATACAATAGAAATTTCCAATACCTCCAGTTACTTGAAAATTCGAATGCGGGAACTCCAACAGATGTTTGGATACCTGCATCACCTATTGTAAGGCCAACAATAGCAGATCAAGTAGCTGTGGGATACTTTAGAAATTTCAAGTCCAACAGCTATCGATTTTCTACAGAATTATATTACAAAACACTTCAGAATACAGTTGACTATGAAGACGGTGCAGAGATATTTGGAAATCCAGATTTAGAAGCAGAATTGATATTTGGTGAAGGACAAGCATACGGTGCGGAATTACTATTAGAGAAGACAAAAGGTAAATTCACTGGCTGGGTTTCTTATACCATCAGTAAAGTAAGAAATAGAGCAGATGAAATCAATAATGGTGAATGGTACTC
>CAZMKA010000032.1:0-27759 GCA_964566605.1 uncultured Saprospiraceae bacterium
CAAGTAAGCTGCTCCCAAAGTGCTTAACCAAATCAAAGCGAAACGAGCAAATTCTTCTGTAAAAGAAAAGGAACGATTTAATACATACCTACCAAATACCTGCCATAGTACATCTAATACAAGTAAACTAAAGATTAGTATTAAAATGACTTCAATACAGCGGTTCAGATATTTATATGCGTTCTCCATTGTAATTATTTTTCTTGAATCGCTTCAACTAATTTCGCCATTGCAGGATCTTTTTTAAAGTCATTAATTACTGATTGTGTCTTTTCAGCAAACAAAATTTTATTGGGTGTATATACTGTCACTCCAGCCTTTTCAATAGTTTCCATGCATTCTTTTACATTTTCTTCCCAAAATATTTTTTGAGCTTCAGCAGATTTCCTCGCAGCAATTTTCATCCAATCTTTTTCTTGGCTTGAAAGGCTATTCCAATATTTAGTACCTATTACTAAAACATCGGGAATCAAACTATGCTGGTCTAAAGTATAATATTTACAGACTTCATAATGACCTGATGTTACAAATGATGGTGGGTTATTTTCAGCTCCATCGACGACACCTTGCTGCAATGCAGTGTAGAGTTCTCCATAAGACATAGGTGTAGCTGAGCCGCCCATTTGATTAACCATATCAACAGACATTTTATGGTTCATAACACGAATCTTCAAACCTTTCAAGTCCTCAGGAGATTTAATTGCTTTATCTTTTGTATAAAAGCTTCTGCTTCCAGCATCATAGAAGCACAAACCTTTTAATAAATAATCACTTCCAGCTTCTAGTATCTTTTCCCCTATTTCACTTTCCAAAGTATTAAAAAAATGTTCTTTATTTCTAAATAAATACGGGACTCCCAAAACTTTATATTCCGGAGCAAAATTTGCCATAGTAGCAGCACTTACTTTAGTCATCGCTATACTACCAATCTGCAGTAATTCAAGAACTTCCCTTTCTGACCCTAGTTGCCCATCAGGGAAAATCTTTACACTTAATTTATCGTTTGACAATTTAGTGAGTTCGTTTGAGAAGACGATCATTCCTTGATGTACAGGATGATTAATTGGCAAAGTATGGGCTAAATAGACAGACTTTTTATCAGATATCTCTTTACACGAACTTAGCAGCAAAGCATTGAATAGTATTATATAGATAATCTGTTTAATCATTTAACTTATATTATTTTTTTGTGATTTACATCAAAAATTAAAGTAATCTTTTGCGTTTTTATAGCAGATATTTTCCACTAAATGCCCTAGCCAAGGAATATCATTGGGTAATTCTCCTTTCTCTATATCATTACCGATTAGATTACATAAAATCCTTCTAAAATATTCATGTCTAGGAAAAGAAAGAAAACTTCTACTGTCCGTAAGCATACCTATAAATCTGCTTAACAAGCCCATATTGCTTAGTGTATTAATTTGTTTTACCATTCCGTCTTTTTGGTCTAAAAACCACCATGCAGAACCCCATTGAATTTTACCAGCGATATTCCCATCGTTGAAATTACCTATCATTGTTGCAAAAACTTCATTATCTCGCGGATTTAAATTGTAAATTATAGTCTTTGTCAGCCTATTTTTACTATCCAATTGATTAAGAAAAAAGGATAATCCTTGTGCTTGTTCAAAATCTCCAATACTATCTGCTCCAACGTCATTTCCTACACTTTTAAGTAATCGATCACTATTATTTCGGATTGCGCCTAAATGTAATTGCATCTTCCAATCTTTTTCAAAGTATACTTCTGCTAATTCAAAAAGAAGGGCCATTTGAAATGCATTTGAATCATCAATTGAAAGGCTTTTATTCTCCCTTCTAGAAAGAATCATTGCGTCAAAATTTCGATTAGAAAGGTTTATATTATAGAGCTGAGCCAAGCCATGATCACTTAACTGACAACCCATTGAGTCGAAGTAATCAATTCTATTTTTTAAAGCAGCGACTAAATCCGAAAAAGAGGAAATATCTGTTGACACGATTTCTTCTAGTTTCTCGAGGTAGATTAGAAAATCTGGACTATTTATTGCAAGGAATTTGTCTGGTCTGAAAGTAGGTAGCATTTTTAAATCAGAAGAAGAGTCAAGTTCTTGCTTATGGTAACTTAATAAATCTGTGGGATGATCAGTAGTACAAATAACTTCAACATTCATTTTTTGAAGTAATCCTTTTACTTGAAATACAGGTTCTTGAAGTAGCTCATTTGTTTGACAATAGACTTGAGAAGCGGTTGATGGTTTTAACAAAACATCAATATCAAAGTACCGCTTTAATTCAAGATGTGTCCAGTGATATAAAGGGTTCCTCATTGTATAAGGCACCGTTTCAGCCCATTTTAAGAACTTTTTCTCATCGCTTTTATCTCCAGTTATATAACTTTCATTTATACCATTGGCTCTCATGGCCCTCCACTTATAATGATCTCCTTTTAGCCAAACCTCCGAAATAGTTGAAAAGGTGTGATTCTTTGCAACTTGTTCCGGAGGTAGGTGATTATGATAATCTATGATGGGCAGATCTTTGGCAAATTCGTGAAAGAGCTGCTTAGCTGCTGAACTAGTCAATAAAAAATCATTATGTATAAAATTAGCTTTTACCATATCAAACGTCTGATTTTGATCGAATAATACCTTCTTCTAATCCTCTTAACTCAGCAAGTCCTCTAAGTCTTCCTATGGCAGAATAACCCGGATTAGTATTTTTACTTAAATCATCAAGCATTTTATGCCCATGATCAGGACGCATAGGAATAGATAATCTTTGCTCTCCTGCAGCTATCAAAAGTTCTTTTACTACTTTATACATATCGACATCACCATCAAGGTGATCCGCTTCATAGAAATTACCATCATTATCTCTTTTAGTTGCTCTTAAATGAATAAAATGAATACGGTCTTTATATCTACTCACCATTCCCGAAAGATCATTATCTTCTCTTACCCCGAAAGAACCAGTACAAAAACACAAACCATTATTAGGTGAGTTGATCTTGTTAAATATATAGTCAACATCATGTGAAGTACTGAGAATTCTGGGTAGGCCCAAAAGGGGAAAAGGTGGATCATCAGGATGTATTGCAAGTTTTACCCCATGTTTTTGAGCAATAGGAGTTATTTCTCGTAAGAAGAAAACTAGATTATTTCTTAACTTTTCATCATCTATAAATTTATAGGTATCCAAAATCGATTGAAATTTTCCCAAATCCAAAACACCCTCAGTTGTACCACCTGGAAGGCCCGCTATAATGTTTTTTTGAAGTTTTAATTTCTCCTTATGGGACATTTTTTCGAAGCGAACTTTTGCTTTTTGAAATTCTTCTTTAGAATAGTCTCTTTCGGCATTCGGCCTTTTTAATAGAAAAAGATCAAAAGCTGCGAATGCCGATTTCTCAAAAAACAAAGCCGTACTGCCATCAGGCATTTTAAATTCAAGCTCAGTTCTAGACCAATCAAGCACGGGCATAAAATTATATGTAATAATTTTAATACCACAAGATGCTAAATTAGCTATGCTCAATTTATAATTTTCAATATACTTTATGTACTCTCCAGAGGCTCTTTTAATATCCTCATGTACTGGGATACTTTCGACGACTGTCCACTCTAATCCTGCTTCTTCTACAATTTCTTTTCTCTTTTGAATTTCACTTACTGTCCATATTTCGCCATTTGGAATATGATGTAAAGCTGTTACTACTCCCGTTGCCCCAGCTTGTCTTATATCAGATAAACTAACTTCATCGAAAGGACCATACCATCTCCATGTTTGCTTTAATTTCTTCATTTTTATGTTTTCAATCATACTCCACTAAATGCACTATATCCTCCATCAACTGGAACAATTACTCCTGTAATAAAAGAAGACTTTTCGTCGCATAACCACAACATTGTACTAACAAGATCCTCCGGTTCTCCAAACCTTTTCATAGGTGTTTGACTAATAATTGTTTTTCCTCTTTGTGTGAGTCCTCCATCTTCTTTTAAAAGTAATGTCTTATTTTGTTTAGCTATGAAAAATCCGGGAGCAATGGCGTTTATACGAATACCATTTCCATATTTATTAGCTAATTCTACGGCCATCCATTGAGTGAAATTGTTGATAGCAGCTTTTGAAGAAGAATATCCTACTACCCTAGTTAAAGGAACAAAAGCAGCCATTGAAGAAATATTGATAATACATCCTGTTCCTTGTTTCACCATAGGTTTTGAAAAAGCTATTGTTGGGATCACTGTACCCAATAAATTTAAGTCATTGACTTTTCTAAATTGATCTACAGAAATATCAAAAATACTCTGTTCTGGCATAACTGTTGCCCCTGACATGTTTCCACCTGCAGCATTTATCAAGATATCAATTCTACCAGAGTCTTCGAGGATTTCTTCAACAGCTTTATTTACCGATTCTTCATTTAAAACATCACATCTTACCGAACTTAGATTAAATCCCAGTTCTTTAAACTCTTCAACCATTTGTTTTGAATTATCCATGTTTCTATCGAGAGTATACACCTTAACTCCTTGTTCGGCAAGGCCTTGCGCAAAAGCCCTTCCTAAAGTTCCGCTCCCACCGGTAATTGCTGCCACTTTATTCTTCATTCTACTATTTTATAAATTGAATTAACGAATCTTAAATATTAATAAAGGTCATAAATCTTTTAATTTATTTTACCAAATAAAAAAACCAAGACCTAGATTAAAAGAAAGATACAGATTACATTCTATTATTATTTATTAGAGGTTTTCCCCTGCTTTTTCTACTAATTGTTTAAATTCTTCTAAGTTATCCACCATATTTTTACTTCGCTCCCATACAGATAAAAATCTGTATGAAACTTTATTGTCAGTTTCATTAAAAAAATAGGCATGATTCAAATTATCCTCTATTTTTTCAGGACCATATTTTTGATTTACTAAGATGGCTAAGCCAAGATTTTCTTTATGAAATGACTGATTGCCTATATTCATAGCATAAAAAATACCATTACTCTCACCTTGAATAACTTCAGGTAAATGTTTAGCAAAACCACTTGCAAAATGCATACCTTTGGGCAAACCCAAACCTTTTACAGTCAATGTCACTTCCGACCATGCTTCACCTTTATTAAGGCTCCAATCCTGAATCAAATCAAAACTGTGATCTTCAATTTTAAGTCCTGTAAATATTGTTCTTATAACAGAACTCTCAGCAGAATTTTCGACAATTTGAATCTCTTTCCTATCGCAAAAAGACAATGTGTACAAACTATCATTATAATAAATTGCCGGACTTCCAATTCCAAGTGAATTCCCTACTTTCATAATATCAGATCCCCAATCCATTATATCGTGATAATTCCAACTAACAGTATCCATTACTAAATCAGGAACCACTTTTCCAAAGATGTCAAATCGATGTCGACTATCAGCATAATATCTGTATGCAACTATATCATTTTCAAGAACTGGCCCCTCAAATTTAAACCACTTGTTTTGAGGGCTAAGATCTTGAGGCACAATTACATTTTTCTGTTTTTTATAGTCACCAGTAATCTTATCCTTTTGTGAAGAGTCATATTCGAATTCTTGAGTCAAAATCAGTGCCTGTGTTTTTTTATTTGAAACTTCTGTATTTATATTCTCTTTTTGTTCAACTTTATTACAAGAAAACATAAAGATTGAAATACATAAGCACGATATGCTTTTAAGGATAATACTTTTCAAAATAAATCTTTTATTGGTACTTATCAATTTCTTACTTTTCAAAATCAATTTCTAAATAACTCCCTTTAAAATCCTGATTCCTTGCCTCTATAATTGCCTTTCCAGAAGTTCCAGGTTTCAGTTCGATTGCAGCGTAACCATTTGCCATTTCGATAACTTGACTTCTTGTTGGGGTTCCATAATTTACAAGTAATTCTCCATTTCCATCTTTTGAAAAATACAGATGTTTCTCATAATCAAGAACATGATTTCCTTTTGAATCCATCAAATAAGCTTCAATCAAGTAATTGCCATTCTCCAATTTTCTTTGAGAAAGTGAAATATGATCAGGTTTCCCTCCGGTTTGAAATTCGTAATTCACTACCAAAGTATCTTGGGCTTTCATCATACCTTCAATAAAACCAATTGCAATTAAAGTATTTTTACCTTCAGTAAATAAAACATCCCAATTTAGGCCACAAGCTGGAAATTCTTCAATATTTCTTACCTTCTTTCCTAGTTTATTCCCATTGTGTATAAGTTCAACCTTTTCACAATTACTAAATATAGAAAGATTTCTTTCTATATTTCTTGGCCCTCTTCTTTTTGTCCATGTGTGTGACTCAATATAGGTAAATGGATCATTGGACCAATAGCTTTTAAAGACATAATAAGCGTCTTTGGGTTTACCTTCCCTATCAACAAGTCCTTTCTGATTTAAATAAGGTATCGCATTCTCTGGTCTAAGTGGAGTTCCAAAATCTTTAAATGCCCACTGAGCATTTCCAGCAAATGTTTCATCTGTTTCTGTTACTCCCAAATACCAATCAAAAAGATCTACAATATAGTTTTCACTCCAATCTCCACTTTTTGCTATATTTTTTATATTTACTTGATTTGCAACCTCTTCCCAACCATCTTCATTCAACACACCATCACCAGTTATAGGATGTTCTGTATGTCTTCCTATATGGCTTGAGCCACCATATTCCATATGTAAAAATCTTGGATATTTTTGCTGATTTTCTTTTATTGTTTTTGAATAATTGGTGTAAGTTCCAGCATACCAACCTGACCAAATTGAAGGAGAAAAAACATCGACTAAGTTTGAGCCATCATAATATTTTCGAATTGCTGTCATTCTAGTATTATCAAGTTCATGCGCAACACTATTAAGCTTTTTTAAGAATTTGTTTATTCTATTTGTATCATCGCCCCCTTCAAAATCAGGCAACCAATAGATCTCATTCCCTAAGGACCAAAAAAAGACACACGGATGATTAAAATTCTGATTTATTTGTTCTTTTAATAAGTTGATGGTATTTTTTTGCCATTTTTCTCCTCCCATTCCTCCTCTGCACCAAGGAAGTTCATCCCATACAATTATTCCCAATTTGTTACACATTTCATAAATAACAGGATCCTGAGGATAATGTCCTAATCTTAAAAAATTCACCCCTAACTCCTTCATTTGAATAATATCTTTCTCATGAAGTTCATTGGGCATAGCTGCTCCGAAACCAGCATGTTCTTCATGTCGATGAGTTCCACGAAGTAAGAGTCTTTCTCCATTCAAATAAAAAGCTCCATATTCTTCAAAATCATACCAACGATAACCAAAAATTTCACTTGTTTCATCTAGAATTTTATCTCCATCAATTAATTGAATCTTGAGTTCATATAAGTTGGGATCATCTGGTGACCAGAGTTTTGGCTTTGTTAAAATGGGAAGATTTAAAAAACCATCTTGAATTACATCTTGCGCTTTGACAGTTGTCTCCAATATAACTCTAGAAGTTTGGGGTTCGATAAGAAGGCATTTAATTAAAAAAGTATTTTTTATTTGGGATTCATTATGAAAATCTATTGAGATTAATGTTTCGGAACTTTCTTTAGAAATATTAGGTGTTTGAATTTTTATCTTTTCTAAATTAACTTCCGGTACAATTTTCAACCAAACATCTCTTACTATTCCTCCATAAATAAAGAAGTCTGCTTTTTGAGAAGGTATGACGTCTCTGTTAAATGAATTATCTACCCTTACATGAATTTTATTGTTTTCACCTTTTAAAATATAATTAGTAATATCAATTTCAAATCCAACATATCCTCCGATATGAGAAGAAATCTTTTCATTGTTTAAATAAATAGTAGAACTAATATTCACTCCTTCGAAGTAAAGAATGTATTGAGCATTAGAATAATTGGGTATAAAAATTTCTTTTTCATACCAGCTGGCATCTCTTCGATAACCAGGGGCATTATCAACTGCGTCCCATTGATTCCATGTATGGGGTAAATTTATATTTTCCCATAAATTAGCATTAGAAATATCAGATAATTTTTCTGCATTGTTTTCTAAGTATCTCCATTGCCCATTAATATTAGTGATTTTCCTTTCAAACAGCTGATTAGATGAAAAGAGATCAATTTTGGACATAGAGGTCACTACAGCAACCAATAAAAAAATATGTAGAAGTTTATTTAGCATTAAACTCAAGGTTTCTTAGAGGATTTATGAATGAATTTTTTTCTTTCTTAATAAAGCTTCTACATAAAAATAATCAGCATAAATAATAGGTACATCAATTTCAAATTCTCCAGGGACACTACCTACACTATGCTTCAAAAAGAAAGGTGGTGTATCACATTTGTATGAATCAGAACTTAAATTCAACAAAATCTCATCTGCTGCAGTAATGTATTTCTTAGAATTTGTACTATGATATTGAGATAGTTCGTAAAGTGCTGAAGCAGTAATTGTAGCGGCTGAAACATCCCTAGGTTCATCAGGAATATTTGGAGCATCATAATCCCAATAGGGGATTTTATCTTTTGGTAAATTCTTATTATCTAAAATAAATACAGCTATTTTAATTGCTTGGTTTAAATATTCTTCATTTTTTGTATATCTATAAGCAGTAGTAAAACCATGAAGTCCCCATGCTTGGCCCCTACTCCAGTCTGATTCATGATTATAGCCTTGATGTGTGTTTCTTTTTAAAACCTCTCCAGTCTCAGAGTTGTAGTCAATTACATGATATGAACTATTATCAGATCTAAAATGATTCTTCAAGGTAGTTGATGCATGTTCATTAGCAATATAATAATAAGAAGAGTCCCCTGTTAGCCTTGTCGCCTCGAAAAGCATTTCTAAATTCATCATATTATCAATTATAACTGGAAAATCCCACAAGTGCTTATGATGATCCCAAGATCGAATTGCTCCGACTTTTGGATTAAACCGTGTACTGAGAGTCTTAGCTGCTTGAATAAAAACGTCTTTGTATTTCTCGTTCTTGGTTATTTTATAAGCATTTCCAAAAGGACAATAAATTTTAAATCCTAAATCATGTGTTCCACTATCAAATTTTTCTTTCTCTACAAAAGAAGACCAAGTTATCGCAGCTTCTTTTAATCTTTCATCATTACTATGTCCATAAAGCTGCCATAATAAGCCTGGATAAAAACCACTTGTCCAATTTTTGGAAGGTTGCCCTTTCAATATTTTTAAATTTTGAGAAGTTGTTCTAGGAATACGCATGGAATCAATGGCTATTGATTTCAGATCATTCACGGCTCTTTTTGCTAGTTCATCTAGTGTAATTTCTTCATTAATATATAAACTAGAATTATTATAGTCATTTGCAGCCGAAGGCTTACAAGACCAAAAAGCTATAATAAGTAAGAAATAAATAATGAATACCTTCATTGAAAAATTATGGTTTGTGAATTTTAATAAAATGAAATAATTGAGCTAGAACGTCTTATTTAAAACGTTTAGCTCAATTATTACACTGAGTAATAAATACAAATATCTATTCTCTAAATTTACTGAATAATGATTTTTTGTATAGCTATTCCTTTAGAAGTTTGGATCGATAGTAAATACATACCTTGTGAAATCGAGCTACTTAAATCAAAGGAATATTGTTGAAATCCTGCGTTTAAATTTTCACTTAAAAGCTGTTGAATAGTACTTCCATTTAAATTCAATACACTAATTTTTATAGCACTTGCTTCTTTAAGTTCAAAATCTAAATTAATAAGACCGTTGGTAGGATTAGGATATAAACTTAATGCTGAAATTTCGGTGATATTTTCAACTTGACTGAATAAGTCACTACAGAAACTAATTGCTCCCAATGATTGTCCAAGTGTTCCTGCAGACGCAGATATAGTTGTATTGTCATAGCAAGGGTCAAAAGTTGAGAAGTCGAATAAGTTACCAGAATCAAAATCTGTTCCTGCTAAGGCAATATCTTCAACGATAAAATCAAACATATCATCAGCTGCAGGATTAGCATAAAGATCTGTAACATATTCAAGTATTGTACCTGGCACACTATTCAGAGTTAATGTTTCCGAAAAGAAAGCATTATCTGCTTCAGAACCTAAATTATCCATTACTAAAGAAGATAATAATCCAGGAGCTGAAATCGTGTCGTTAGTAGCCCAATAATCTGTAACATCTTGATTCCAGAATACATTGTTATTGGAAATAGTTAAAGATGTATTATCGTAAATTGTATCCAAGGTAATCACCTTATGCAAGTCATTATCTGGTTGAGTTTGCTCATCAGTATATACTGGACTTGAACCCATCATAATTGGATCTATGAATAGATTATTTGTAATTTTTGCAGTCACTACTCTACCCAACTGGATAAAGCCATGACGTCCAGCAGTATTGAAAGAAGTACAATTATCAATTTCAATATAATTATGTGGATTAATCGCACCTTGACTTCTAAAGAATCTATCTTGAATATTGTGAACAATTGTATTTCTCATTACTAAAGTATCTAAACTTGTATTTCTAGCATCAACTCCTCTTCCATTTCCTTGTAGAATTCTTCTATTTCCACCATTTCTCAAAATACAATTCGTAATATATAATTTAATATTATTTCCTCGTAGCTGGAAAAACCCTCCTCTATCTTTTTCGAAAATACAATGGTCAGCAATCACTCTTGTATCATCACCCATGTATCGAATTTTCCCCCAATCATGTTGTTCAAGAGGTCCCTTTTCTCCAACAACAAACCAAATGTTCTTTAAAGTAACATTTCCCTCAGGTCTCATAATATCAGGGTACGTTCCACTAGCATTGGGTAGTCTTGCAATTACTGGCTTGGTATCAGTGTTTTCTAAGTCAACAGCTTCAATTTGTAAATCCCATTCAGAAGTATTTACGATCCTGTCAGATGTAATGTAAACTGCTCCATTTTCTAGTTTATAGATTGTATTGTTGTCGTTTCTTTCACCGGTAGCAGTGGTATCGCCCATAATTACTGGGAATATGTCTGCAGGTGAAGTTGGATCTGTGCTTGCTGAGATTACTTTCACAGTTTGTGCCTGTATAGTGGAAGCAAAAAGTAAAAATGCAAAAAGCTTATAAATGTAAATTTTTTTCATTTTAAAATTTTAAATTTTGAAGTAAGTAATATTTATTCTTGTGATTAGTTATTTTATCCTGTATTGAAGTCCTATGTTTGCTGTCATACCATATGTTTCAACAGTATTTCTAAACTGCTCTGATCTGGTAAAACTTATGTCTTGTTGATTTGTGAAATTATTCATATTAAGAAAAGCGCTAAAGTTTTTTCCAAACCTTTGTTTAAAAGAAGCATCCCATCTCCAAAAGCTGCTTATGAACTGATCAAAATCTTTATTTGAGCTATAACTTCTAGCCTGAGTTCCTTGATAAGAACCAGAAATCCTAGAAGAGAACTTCTTATAATCATAACCTAGAGCAAGATTCAAAATATGTGGTGCTTGTGTTGGCAATGCAACCTCTCTTACATTATTAGTAAATATCGTTTCGAAAATCGGCGGTATTTGGCTAATTAATACAGTTTCGGAAGTAAGAAAAAATGACTCTGTTGTTGAAAATAATCGAGCATAATTTACATTTACGACAAAGCCATGGAAGATTTTAGGAAGGAAACGCAGATTAGTTTGTAGGTCTATTTCAAAACCATGAACTGTTGATTGTCCCGAATTAATAAAAGTCCTTAATTCATAGCCTTTATTATTGGGCCAACCGAATTGATCTGCTGTTTCTTGATCAAATAAATTAGTAACCCACGGATAAGATATATTCTCAATTGTTTTGTAAAACACACCTGCAGAAAGTAATCCAAATTTACTTTTATAAGCTGAAAAAAAGAGATCGTAGTTTATTGCTTTAGCATGTCTTAAGTTTGGATTTCCAGTAATAATAATTAAACTATTATCATTGATTTGACTTCTTGGTGTTATAAAATTGAAATCTGGCCTTGCCATTGTAGTTGCATAAGATGCTCGTATATCCAACCATTCTAAAACTTGATATTTAAAATGTAAATGAGGTAATATTTCCCCATAATTTTGGAAGGTAGTTGTATCTTTAAAGATACCATTCATGCCATATCTACCATTCAAGCTTGATATACCTGATTGATATTCATTATTAGAATATTCATATCGCACACCAGGAATAATTGAAATCTTCTGCCCAATTTCAAACTTAAACATTGCATATGCCGCTGTCAAGTTTTCATTGACTGTATAATTGTTGACAATGACTTCTCTGTTTTCATTTAATAAGTCTTTTTGATCTTCATACCATTTTCTCATAAGATCACTATCCAAACTTATTTTTATACCAATATTTTCATTCTCTTCATTGTTAAAATTTAGATTGTTATCACTATTAACAAAACTATTAATACTGATGAGATCACTATTATCAGGTAATAAAATAAGATTACGAGAAGAAGCAGCTATAGCATCTCTTCCAATTTCTCCACCTAAATAATAAAAGTCTTCAGACAATAAATCTTCTCGCCTAGTTCTTGAAATATTTATAAACTTTCCTCCTGTTTTAAAATAACCTTTTAACCTTGAGGAAAATTTGAATGGAAGTTTGTAATTTAAGACGTAAGTATTGGTCCTTTCAGTTGTTTCTGTGGTTTCAAAATTAGACGTACGCAGATAAGTATTATCAAAGTCGGGGGTAGCTGATCCATAATAAGTTCTAGGATGACCATTTTTATTCAAGTCTGGTTCAAACACTTGCATAGTGTTTTCAAATAACATTTCGAAATTATAGGGAGTTTGACCTCGAGTACCACTATTTGAGATTGTCCAATCTATAGTTGATTTTCCTATTAAATGCTCACCTTGTAACATTAAGGATAAAAGAGCTAACTGTGTTTCTATTTCAGTTCCAACAAAAGTAATTGCTGGCTCATTTGGCAAATAATTCTCTTGCATAGAGTTCCTCTTTTGTGAAGTGTTACTATACAATCCAAAGAATGAAAATGAATTAGTTCCTGTCACATAATCAAGTGCTAAACTTGCATTTTGCCTTTTCCTTATTTGAAGTCGATCTTCAAACCTTAGCCTGTTTCCATAGATTTGTGTAACATCAGTAATTGTATCAGTAGGACCTTGTCTCCAACCATTATTTAGAAAATCACCACCTCGATTAAACCTTTCAACACTCCCTTGGGCAACAACACCAAGTTTATTATTAAAAACTCGCTTACTTACTTGGAAAACACCTTTATAATCTCGAAAATCATTATTAAGATCATTGTAGCCACCTAACAATTTCGAAGTTAGTTTAAATTCCTTAGGAGCTTTCTTTAATTTTAAATTTACAGTGCCACCAACTGCTTCAGCATCCATATCAGGCAGAGGAGACTTAAAAACTTCAATTCCATCCAATAGTTCTGGTGAAATTAAGGATAAATCAACAGACCTATCCGTGCCAGAGTTTGATGGCATTCTAATTCCATTAACTGTTATCGCTGCGAATTTTGGAGCCATCCCTCTTATTACAACTTTTTGGCCTTCGCCTCCGCTTCTATTTATGGCGATACCTGGCAATCTTGAAATAGCTTCAGCAGCATTTATATCAGGTAATTCTTGAATTTTATCCGCAGATACAATATTCGCAACTGCATCTGAATTTAATTGTTCTTTAATAGCTCTACTCTGTCCCAGCGCTTGGGCAGTTACTGTTATCTCATCACCTATTATTCCTTCTGGGGTTAAAATTAAGTCGACAATTTCTGTTTGACCTTCTTTTATTGAAACTATCTTTTCTATTTTTTCAAATCCAGTATAAGAATAAACAATTAACTGATCTCCTATAGGTATTCCTTGTAATAAGTAAGTGCCATTAATATCTGATATTGTGCCAATATTAATATCATCTTTCAAATAAATAGAAGCTCCTATTAATGTCAACTCACCTCCTTGCTCAAGCAATGTTCCTCTTATAGAGCCTGTTTGTGCATTTATCGATATCATTCCCGTATATAGATAAACTAATAATAAAATAACTAAATACTTAAAAAATTTTATTCTCATAAATTAAACTATATAGAAATAGTATATTAAAAAAAGCGATTATAAAAAATAATATTGCGTAAATAACGCTTAATTTAATCTTATATTAGAAATGAAATGAGGGGGAAAAAAGTCTAGATTAAGGGGGAAAAAAATATATTCTCCTAGATATACTGGGTTTTTGGGATGCATTGTTTAGAAATATTGTCTATAATCCTAAATATTGAGAAGGAGGAACTCCAAATTGTGCTTTAAAACATTTACTAAAATATTTTACATCCTTGAATCCTACTTTATATGCAACCTCTGAAATATTCATTTTTTGAGTAGAAATTAACTGGGATGCTCTTTTCATTCTTATCGATTTAATGAAATTATTCGGTGTTTGCCCTGACAATGCTTTTAACTTTGTAAAAAGCAAAGGTCTACTTACCGCTAATTCAGAAGCAAAATCATTAACATTAAATTCATAAGATTCTATATTTACTTCAACTATTTTCAATGCTTTTTCAAGAAATATGGCGTCATTAGATGTAATATTTAATTCCTCTGGATCCAGTGACAATGCTCTTTTATATTTAGCTAAAATTTTATGACGTGCATTGATTAAGTTTCTAACTCGAAGTCTTAGTTCATCTGGATTAAATGGTTTAGTTAAATAATCATCTGCACCTATCTCCAAACCTTCTATTTTAAATAGGGAGGCAGCTCGCGCTGTTAACAAAATCACTGGAATATGACTTATTTCAAAATCCGCTTTTAATTCGTGACAAAGTGCAATTCCACTTTTTTCGGGCATCATTACATCACTAATTATTAAATCAGGTAATTTTTCTCTTGCTTTTTCAAGACCTTCTAGTCCATTTTTTGCAGTAAAAACTTTGTAGTGCATTACAAATAATTCCTTTAGATAATTTCGAACCTCTACATTATCCTCAACGATAAGCAATGATTGTTGTTCTTGAGAAGAATTAAGATTTTCCAAAGCAACAGAACTTTCAGCTTCTATTTTTTGGGGTTCATTGGAAAAAATAGAACTTGTGTTAGGATAATCAACGGATATGTTTTTGTTAAGATAAATAGGATTAAAATGTTCTTTCCCTTTAGGAATCTTGATAATGAATGTAGCTCCTTTTTCAAATTTAGTTTCATTTGTTTCTGCAAGATATATTTCTCCTTTATGTAATTCAATCATTTGTTTAGAAATCGCCAATCCTATTCCAGAACCCTTAATTTCAGATTGACCGTCAATAGACTTCTCATAAAATCTTTTGAAAATCTGATCTTTATGATTTTTATTTATCCCAACACCAGAATCACTAACAAGTATCACAATCTCCTTATGGTTTTGAGAAATATCAATTAGAATATTTCCATTTTGAGGTGTAAATTTAAAGGCATTGGAAAGAAGATTAAAAATAACTTTTTCGATTTTTTCTTTATCAAACCAAACCTGAATATCTTGATCTTCCACTTGAAATTGATAGTTAATATTTTTACTATTTGCCGATTCCTTGAAGAGTAAATAAATTTCTTTGACGAAGTCAACAATGTTATTATTTGAAATTTCAAGATCTGAGTGATCTGTTGCAAGTTGTCTAAAAGTTAAGATTTGATTAACCAAATTCAACATCCTTTGTGCATTACTTTCTACAGTTTTTAGCTTACTTTTAATTGATAATGAAAGATCTACTTTCGCAAGAAGATCACTAAGAGGAGCAATTATTAGGGTTAGTGGAGTTCTAAATTCATGAGTAATATTTGTAAAGAATCTAAGTTTTACTTCATGAAGTTCTGCTTGTTGTTGATTAACAATTTTCTCAAGTTGAAGCTTATGTCTTAGTTTAATAAATCGATAAAAACCAAGAGCTAAAGCAAAAAGTATAATAAAATATATAACATATGCCCACCAAGATCTCCAGGGTGGAGGTAAAACTCTTATTTTCAATTGACGCTCTTCAGGGTTCCATAGGCCTTCACTATTTCCGCCCTTCAATTTAAATACATAATCTCCTGCTCGCTGAACTGTATAAGTCGCTTGTGTCTTTCCCACTGCATAATTCCATTCATTGTCTATTCCCTCAAGCATGAAAGCATACATATTATTCTTCGGGTTAAAATAATCAAGCGCTGCAAAATGTAGTGAGAAGTTAGCTTCATTGTAATTAAATGTTATGGATTCTGTTTCATTAATACTTTTATCCAAAAGCTTAGATTCATCTCCTACTTTTACAATCTCATTATTTTGTCTTAATTCAGTAAAAACTACAGGTGGAATATATGTATTTGGTGTAATTGCTTTTGGATCGAAATATGTAAATCCATTTAGTCCCCCAAATAATAGGTTTCCTTCACTATCTTTAAAGGATGCATTAAAATTATACTCTGAATTCTCTAAACCATTGGAATAACCATAATTAGTAAATACTTTATTAATTGGATCAAATTTCGAAAGTCCATTATTTGTACTTATCCAAAATTCAGTTTCTGATACTACTTTGATACCTGAAACAGCATTTCCTGGTAGACCATCCGTATAATTAAAATTTTCTAGAACATTGGTCTTTGGATCTAACTTGTAAAAACCAGATGAATAAGTTCCTATCCATATATAACCTCTTTCATCTTCAGTTAAACTAAAGATCACTTCTTTTGACAATAATACCTCAAATGATTCAGGTAAAGATTTATCATTAAGTTTCACTTTATTTAAACCATTATCAGTACCTATCCAAATTTCACCTTGTTTTGTTTTTAGTATAACTCGACTTAGATTAGAACTGATACTCGAAGAATCATTTTCATCAAAAGTGTATTTGAGAAATATATTACTTTGAAAATCAAGAATATTTAATCCTCCTCCATAAGTTGCAATCCACATATAGTCCTCTTCCTTCAAAAAACCATAAACATTATTCGAAGATATAGAATTCGTGTCTGAAAGAATATTTTTAAATTGTTGGAATTTTTCAGTTTTAATATCCATTATATTTAACCCAGCCTGAAATGTTCCTATCCATAATTTATCTCCATCTAGCAATAGTTGTTTTACATTATTCCCACTTATTGAATTCTTGTTATCATCAAGAATAAAGCTTTTAATATCATTCTTCTTATTGTCAAAATATTTTAAACCATCACCTTCTGTGCCAATCCACAAATTTTTATCTAGATCTTCCACAAAAGAACTAACCACCTTCCCTCTCAATCCATCTCCAATAGGAATTTGTTTTTTAAATCTATTATAGTTTTCATCGAGATGATTAATTCCACCATAATATGTACCTACCCATAAACTACCTCTATCATCTAAAAATAATGATCTTATAGATTTATCTGAAAGCCCAGAAGAGTTAGTTGATGATTTTGTAAATCTTAGAAATTCAGAGTCCCCTTTTTTTAAAAAATTCAAACCAACAAAGGTACCTACCCATAAATTTTCTTCTGAATCAAAAGCTAAAGACCTTATATTATTATGACTCAATGAAGTTGATTTATTAACATCATTTTTAAATACTTTTATAACTCGATTTTCTTTATCCCAATAATTCAAACCTCCTTCGAAAGTTCCTATCCAAAAATTACCCTTCTTATCTTGTAATATATTCTTTATATGAGAATCTGATAGTTCAATGCCATTTTTAAAAACCACTTTTTCAAAAGAAATGGATTCATTTTGTTCTTCTTTAATTTGATATAACCCATTAGCAGTTCCAAACCATAATTGACCCTCATCATCTTCCAAAATTTCCTTTACATCATTATCCTGACTTGGCTGTGGAGCTTCTGTATCAAAATAAAATCTAATAAATTCTTCAGTCTCACTATTAAATAAATTTAACCCCTCTGAGGTACCAACCCACAATCGGTTTTTACTATCCCGAAATATTTTCCTTACCAGATTATTGGAAAGGCTTTTTGGATTATTCGGATCATTCGGATAATTAACGAAGTCATCAGTTTCCGACCTATACATGCTTAAACCTTCTGTGGTACCAAGCCATAATCTTTTATCAAATAAATCAAAAAACAGTATACGAATATCATTCGAAATAAGGCTGTTTTTGAAATTTGATGAAGAATAGATTTTAAAGGAGTATCCATCATATTTGTTTAAACCATTTCTTGTACCAAACCACATAAATCCAGAATCGTCCTGTGCTATTGAAAACACTGAAGCTTGAGATAGACCATTTTTTTTTGATAAATTTTGAAAAACGAACCCACTTTGTGAGAATCCTGAAAAAAATGTAATAAATACTAAAATAATTATTTTCAAAATTAATGTTGCTCGCATATAATTCAATAGGCTTGTATTTTACAAATATAGTCGTTTCACATTTATTGAAAACTTCTACTCCTGATTAAGCTTCAAATAAGAAATAAGATGATTGTTCCATTTTTTGGGTTTCGAACCCAAAATATTTAAAGAAATAACTCGATAAACAACAATTTTTAACTTTCAAATTCAAATAAATGTATTTATACTGGTGTAAATAAAATAAGTATACTATTATTTTCTTAAATCTATGAAATTGCATTTTACAAGATAACTATTGATAAATAAAGTTCTGTTAATAGTAAGAATCCATTCTTA
This sequence comes from uncultured Saprospiraceae bacterium, assembly GCA_964566605.1. Lineage (GTDB taxonomy): Bacteria > Bacteroidota > Bacteroidia > Chitinophagales > Saprospiraceae > JAHDFB01. The sequence continues at coordinate 18,622 of CAZMKA010000032.1, forward strand.
TTAAAGTGTATTTTTTAATAATAACTTCCAATACAAGAAAAGAATAGAGTTCATAAATAGATAGGTAAAGAAAGCTTGTTCAATTGATGAAAGGTAGAGGATTATTTCAAACAGGAGCAGGAGGATCGGCACCTAAACACGTTCAGCAATTCGTGGAAGAGAATCACCTAAGATGGGATTCACTAGGTGAATTTTTAGCATTAGCTGTATCTCTAGATCACTTAGGAGAGAACTTTTCTAATTCAAAAGCATCTGTTTTGGGCGCAGCTTTAGATAAAGCTACAACAGAATTCTTACAGAACGATAGATCGCCATCTAGAAAAGTGAATGAGCCTGATAACAGAGCGAGTCACTTCTATCTTGCATTGTATTGGGCACAAGCATTAGCTGAGCAAAATGATGACAACGAGTTGAAAGCTCATTTCTCTGGAATAGCAAAAGAAATGGAAGCAAAGACAGACACCATTATCAAAGAACTTATAGATCCTCAAGGTGTAAAATTAGACATTAAAGGATATTATAAGCCTGACGAGGGCATTGTTGCAAAAGCAATGAGACCAAGTGCAACTTGGAATGGAATTATTGATAATATCTAAAGTAATTTCTTTACAGAAAAAAAGCCAAATCCTCTATTGCAGATGGATTTAGCTTTTTTATTACAATTCAGGTTCATATGGAACTATATAGCCTTCACTTGTCGCAACTTAAGAAAAATAAAAAATCATCAAAATCCCTTTTATTAAATGACCCGTTAAAAGTCACAAATGTCCTACAAAAAAAAGTAATACAACAATCAAGTCGTATTACTTTTATTATTTTGGCGTGAATAATGTGCATGATATGCATCACCAAATCTAGGCAACAAATATGCCTATCGACGTCAAACAAATCGATTTATGTGTCGATTTATTTATTTATTTATTGTTGTATCAAAAAATCCATTTGTAATTGTATACTCATTACCATCATTTCCTTCACCACTGAAAGAAAATGTCCCACTAATTGAATCTTCTGTCAATGAATTGATACTAATAGAACCATCATTTGCCATAACTACCACTGCAGCTGTAGGATCAGAGAAGCTTACTAGTTGGTAAGTCAACCCAATTCCACACTCTTGACCATTTTGAACAAAGTCAAGATCTGATGTTAATTCAGAACAAGCGAATGTAAGAGTAACCGTTTCAGTATTTTCTGTCAAACTTGCAATTGTTCCAATAATAGTTAGTAAATCAGTTTCCTGATCTATTTCTCCATTCCAATCAACAGTTGTAGTAACAGCAGTTCCTGATGTAGTAGTAGCTTCAAATTCAACACCGTTAATTTCTGCAGTTAGGCAATTCCCTGTTTTTTCTTCTTCTGGATCACATGAAAAAAACACAATTGCAGATAGTACTAATAAAAAAGTAAATCTCATTTTAAAAAGTTTTAGAAAAGTGATGTGTATACTTGGTGATAGGTTTTTTTGATTAAGTTTTCACGCACGTTAACAACATCTACTTATATAGATTATTAAAAAATACAATGATTCGAAGTTAAATCATTTTCGACAGCTATGTAAAGCTTAATTTTTTCATTAAATTTCTTCCTACCACTTCGCTAAATACCCCATTTTTGACAACACAAACAATACAGCAATAATACAACTCGAAATCAAAAATACGAACAACAAGAAATTCCCTCCTTTTACTTTAAAAGCTGATGGAACAGCACTTTTTCTCGTTTTGTAAACCAATAAAAAAGGAATGATAAATAAACAAAAAACACACACTAAACCCGCATATCCTATTGCTGCAACAAAACCCTGAGGAAAAAAGAAACTCAAGATTCCAGGAGGAATAAAAGTAATAAAAGCCGCATACAGTCTTCCCTTTACATCGTCTTCAAAACCAAACAAATCAGCTATGTAATCGAATAATCCTAGACCTACTCCCAAGAAAGAAGAGATAATTGCGAAATTTGAAAATATAGAGAGTGCTGTGTTGACAAACCCCTGATCTCGTGATTGGGTAAGCGCACTTACTAAATCACCCATATTACCCCCAGAAGCATTTATATCTACAAATGCATCTCTAGAGATATTACCAAACACAACAAATAAGAAAAAGCAATATACTAGGAACGCAAAAAACGACCCCGCCCACAAAGAATTTCTGATAGTAATGGGTTCTTTGCCATAGTACTTATAAAGGCTCGGGACAATATTTGCAAAACCATAAGAAGTTAAAAAATAAGGCAAAGCAAGCCATATATAAGGTAAATATTCGCCAATTCCATTCGTTTGATCTAGTAACTTTTCTGCTTGTACATGAAAAGAAAAGCCTGACATAGAAATCACAAATGAAATGACCATTCCTACTACTAGCACTGTAGAAAGTCGTCCTACAAACTTCGTACTTAACCATACCACAACAGCTAATGCACATCCAAACAAAAGTCCCAAAAATCCTTGTGACCAAGAAGCATACTTCAAAATTTCAAAATCAAAGGTTGAGCTAATAATACTGCCAAAAGCACTGAAATAAGCATACAACAAAATGTACATTAAAAAAGCAATTGCAATACCATTTATTGTATTCCAAGTACTACCTAAAACATCCTTTACTAAAGTATTCCAACTTGCTCCAGGCTCATATCTTGTATTGACTTCAAGAATATAAACTCCTGACAGATAACTCATGAACCATAAATAAAATAAGCAGAGAATGCTAAACCCAAACCACATTCCTGATGAAACGATAGGTAAGGTAAACATCCCAGCTCCTACGGCAGTACCAGCAGTTAACATGAATCCTGTGAGTATTGATTTTTTGGAAGACATATGCTTTTTGATAGGATGGATTTAGATTAATGTCCTAAAGATAAAAGCATTCTTTGAAAACGAGCAGTATATTCTCCTCTTTTGGAAATTGTAAGCTAAATGTGCTTCCTTCCTTTTCTTTCGATGTAACTAATAGATTACCCTCATGTAGTTGAATGATTCTTTTTGATATAGTTGACTAAATTCTGAAAAACATACCAGAAATAACAACTACTGATAAAAAGTCTTAGCTTGAGAATAAGAATACCTATTATCTCATTTATAAGGCAATGAATATTTATTTTTTTAACACAATATTACCCAGTTATCTAGTAAACACTTGGTGATGATTGCGCATACAACTATTTTCACTGCGATTTTTTAGCCTATTTCGGTTGGTTTTGGGTTGAACCCAAAAAAGAATAAAAGGAATAAAAACTCTAGACTACTTAGATTCAAACAAAGCCTTTTTTTCATTCATCCAAATCTGCATTGCTTGAGGAGCTTTCATCAATTCTCGCATTTTATCCATAGCCTCTAGATGGGCGACATCCTTTTTCATAAACATCTCTTTACCATGTGCTTGACTTAATTGAGCCAATTCCTCAAAAGTCTCTCCTTCAAAAACCAAGTCACATGCTCCACCGAGTTCTTTACAAGTCATCTTTTTCATAAGTATTTTTTTTCAAAAATAGTATAAAACATTTAATTTCCCTTGCTTACAAGGAATAACGAGTGCAAATTGAGTTATATCTTTTTAGAAAATCTTCCTGTTAAATGATGAATTCTTTTCTGCCCCTACCCTTTATCTTCTCCAGCTGGGAAGATCATTTTGTATTCCTATAATTACTCTATCTCACAACAATCCCAAAAACCTTCAACAATCCTTCCACTCCATCTTTAGAAAACTTTGCACCTTTTATTTGATTGCTCAAAGGAGAAATAACATAATTCATTGCAGTCATAAAATCCGCTTCTTGTAAATTAGTATTATCGAAATATGCTCGACTCATATCACATTGTTCGAAACTTACACCTTTACAATTCGCCTCCGTAAAGTCGGCTTCCATCAAGGAAGATTTCTTAAATTTAATCTTCCTTACATCCATCTTATAAAAAGTACAATGGTCTAAGTTAACACCATCAAAAGTCACGGAAAAATTAAATGAATTGCATTCTTCAAATGCGATTCCAATTAACTTACACGAACTGAAAGTCACATTTTGAAGTGAAGTATTCGTAAATAACGCATTACTAAAATTACACTCGCTAAAATCACATTCCAAAAAACGAAAATTTTCTAAACTAAGCTTCGAAAAATCACAATGCTTAAAGCTACAATATTCATAAACACTGGGTGAAACTCCCCTTGTGGTGAAATCTATCGAAGTAAATACTTTGTCCTCTATCAATTCCATATTACGCTACTATAAAACTAAGAACTAATATTATTACAATAGAACTTATTGACAAAATACCTGTCATTACAGTCCAACTCCTCAATGTTTGCGCTTCTGTTATTCCTAGGTATCTATTTACTAGCCAGAATCCACTATCATTAACATGCGAGAATCCGCTTGCACCCGCTGCAACTGCCAAAACCATGAGTGCTAATTGTGGTTGACTTAAATCCATGTCTGCCACAATCGTTGCCATTATTCCTGCTGCTGTAATCATCGCTACTGTAGCTGACCCTTGTAGCATTCTAACAATTAAAGCTAATACAAAAGCAAGAAGTATTGGTGTCAAACTTAATTCGGCAAAGGAATTTGCTAACATCTTTCCCGCTCCTGTTACAATCAACATTTCTTTGAACACTCCACCTGCTCCTGTTATCAATATTATAATTCCTGCAGGACCTAGTGCCTTCACACTTAAATCTTGTAATTTCTCTAATCCATATCCTCCTCGAACACCAAAGAAATACCATGCTAACATTACGGATACCAGTAAAGCAACAATAGGATTACCTATAAATCCGAGGTACTCTACCAACGTAGAATTCTCATCAGTTATAACAGCTGAAGCAACTGTATTACACACTATCAAAGCTATAGGAATTGCTATGATTAACAGAACACCCCACAATGGAGGTGTACTACTTAGTTCTTTCTGATTTTGTTGTTCATTGGCTATTTTATTCATATGCTCAGGTACGCCTACAAAAATCTTTTCAGATATATATTTTCCATAGACTACTCCTGAAATCAGTGTTACTGGAATACCCACTAATAATCCGAATAATATCACCCATCCTAAATCAGCCTTGAAATAATCAGCCACCGCAATCGGTCCAGGTGTAGGAGGAATGAAAGCATGTGTTACAGGTAAACTCGCTAACAAAGGAATAGCAAAAAATAAAACTGATTTTTTTGTTTTTTTCAGCAAACTATAAAGCAATGGCATAAGAATGATAAATGCTACATCAAAGAAAACTGGAATAGCTATTATAAACCCTGTAATACTCAGTGCCAGTGGCGAACGCTTTATACCAAATGCTTTTAGCAAAGCCGTTGAAAGCCGCTCTGTAGCTCCACTTTCTCTCAAAATTTCACCAAAAATTGCACCTAATCCAATCACGATTGCTATATATCCAAGTGTACCTCCCATCCCATCTTTTACCGTATTAATGATGGTACTAAGGTTCATTCCCGCCATTAACCCAACAGATATAGAGGAAATTAATAGCGAAATAAATGCATTAATCTTCAATAATAAAATAAGGACTAACAATAAGCCTACACCAAATAAAAAAGCAAGTAATAATGTAATTTCCATTTTGTTTTGTTAGTAACTTCGAGGCTGGTTCATTTTCAACTTTTCAATAGCTTCCTTTAAAATATCTTCCATGGATTGATCAATATTAATAACTATTGCATTCTTTGGGTTTTCAAGAGTGTCGAATTGACTTTTTAACAATTCTACAGGCATAAAATGATTCGATCTTTGTTGCATTCTATTGTAAATCAAATCAAACGACCCATCCAAATGTATAAAGATGAGTTCATCTATATCACGAGATAAGATTTCTCTATAAACTTCCTTTAAAGCTGAACATGAAACAACAACACCAGATTGCTTTTGGATTTCTTCGTTTATCTTTTCGAGCCAAGGTTTTCTATCTTCATCATTTAACGGAACACCTGAGCTCATTTTATCCACGTTTGCTTGAGGATGAAAGTCATCACCTTCCATAAAATTCAAATCAAGACTTTGGGCAAGAGCCTTAGCTAAAGTTGTTTTACCACAGCCTGAAACTCCCATTACCACTAAATTCCATTTCTTTTCACTCTTATCCATAATTCCAACAAGCTTATTTTAGTTTATTACTTTTAACCATATAATTAGCAATTATTGCAACAATGCCCACTAGCAAAACAATTGTAAATAAAATAGGAAAAGAAGAATTGCTAAACTTTTCACTTGCCAACAAACATATATATAAAACTAACATAGCAAGGCTAAAAGAAACAAATGCATTTAACTGACGAATCATTAATGAAGCTAATTTGTATTGACTTTCTTTATTCGATTCTGTAATTGGGATGTGGTAATTAAATGTTTGAGGGAAATTACTTAAGATCAATAATCCAAGTCCCATTATGGCAGTTATTCCGCATAAAAGGAGAATAGAAGATTTGTTTCCGTATCGATTTACATTCCCTTCAATATCAAAATGTGTCGGTATTTCTTCCGGTAACATTGCATAAAAATAGATAGAACAAAAGACGGCAATGCCAATAAAACCAAGTGTCAACAAATTTAGATTTCTATCTATTTGTGGCACACTGCTTAAACCTAATGTTTTCAATATACTCATAAATGCAACTTAATTAAGACGAATATAGGCATTATTGGAATACGAACATATCAAATTGAAATTATATACCATTCATAAAATTTAGTAACGAATTATAGACTGTTTTACTTACTATTCCGACGTATCGCTTCTACCATATTAATTTTATTGATTCTACTATCTAGCCAGGATAGTAAATCCAAATACAAAAAGGCACGTCGTTCATACACATCTTCTACAATTAATTCCAATTGATTTTTCAAGTTGACAAACTCTTTTTCCATATTATTCCTATCAAACTTAACCGACTTTTTTATGAAAATAAAAATAGCACGTTGGACTTTACCAAGTTGGCGCATCTTAAGCAAGAAACGATAGGTTGAGATAATTTGATAGGTAATATGTAGTTGATTGCCGAGTTCATAATGTGTAATTAAGCTCAATACTCTTGCATAACACTGAATATCTTCTTTGGTATCGAGTAGATTTTCATTGATTATTTTATTGAGCCAGTACAATGTTCGATCATAATCAGCTCGCCCGAAATGTGCGCATGCTATTTTATAATAGAAAACAACTTGTCGGCTTACATCCCAATTATACTCGTTATTCTCTATGATTCTTTCATAAGCCTTCAGCTCGACTTCTACTTGTTCATATTCAACAAAAAGGAATATTTTATTGATACTATGGACAAATTTAAACAGCATAAACATTGCTTTTTCATTAGCAACCCACTGAAGTTTTTCATCTGTTTCAATGTCTAACAATATTCTGTAATAACGTAAAAATTTCTCCTTTTTATTAGCAGAAAACAAAGCGGTTAAAACGTTATGTAAAGCTCGTAAATAATGGGTTTTATCAATATCTTTCATTTCAGGAAATTCATCGAAAAGATAAAACCACTTTAAGGCATATCGGAAATTTTCAGCGTAATTACGCAACATATAATAATACCAAACGTAACTCTCATACAAATATAATTTCTGCTGAAAACCTAGGCTCTTGTAATCGAAACTTGGTAATTGATTATAAAAAAACTCCGACAATCGCTCTTCCTCATATTGATTTTTGGTAAATCCTCTTTTAAGATATCTACCATAGAGCAAAAGTGATAAGTTCGACAACTCATTCGTCAGATGAATTTCTTTTACAAGACTCGTCGAATAATTAGCTAATTGAATAGCTTTATTATTCATACTTCCTGTGATATGTTGACTTTCAATCTGCTTTTCGAAATCAGTAGCAAGATAAATCAAGGTAGGTTTTTTGATACGTGCACCAAGTCTTTTTGCTTTTTCTAAGTAATTCAAAGCAGAAGCGAAATCCCCTTTAGAGTAAAGGATTTTAGCAAAATCGAAATATTCCCTAGTCTTAATTTCTTCATGACTTTCCTTACTGATTTCGCGGATGGAACGTAAAATCTGTTTGTACAGATTATTTTTCAAATTGGGAATTTGAGCTTTTTTAATAGATGGATTTTTAACAAGAAAGGCGTTTATGTCAAAGCTTCCTTTTTTTTCTATCCAGTCAAATAACACGACATAGTTTTTATCCTTACGACCAATTTTAGAAGCTAAAATTTTAAAATTTCGCTTTTCCCCTTTGCTAAGGGATTGGATCAAACGTATGATTTGTTTAGACTTCTCCATTTATAGAAGTCAATAATAGCAGTAAAGTATGAGAATCGAAAATGGTTTTTGAATAATTCTAACAAAACTATGGTTTGCGATATACATATTATGATTTTCATTAATATGATTTATTTCCTTTGGGCTCAAGCCCAAAAAAATTACGTCACGTTATTAATTAAGAATTTTGTACTTTTATAATCAACTTTCTAATAAAACTAAATGCCTTTATATGAAATACGTTAAATATCTATTGTTCGCAATTCTGATTTTCATTGCCATATTCTTCATAAAAGGATTACTTACTCCAAGCATATCTTATGATTATGAGATTACTGTTGATAAACCAGCAATGGAAGCATGGGCTGTAATGAATGATGAAAATAAAACGAAAGAATGGTTGAAAGACATAACGAAAATAGAGCATGTTAGTGGTGAAAAAGGAAAAGCTGGCGCAGTTACAAAATATACGTATACGGATGAGAAAGGCGTTGAATCTTATGTCGTAGAAACATTGAAAATGACCGATCCTTTCAACGAAGTTGCAATGGATTTTGTAATGGAAGGTGTTATGAAAATGGATTACAAAATGGAGCTTGAAGAAAGCAGTGGTAAAACGAAAATTAAATCTTCTACAATTACATCAGGTGAAGGAATTTTAATGAAATCCTTGATGTCTTTCATGAAGAAGAGTATGCTAGCCCAGGAAGAAGAAAACATGGAAAATCTAAAGCGTGTGATCGATGCAAATACTACAGATTATTTGGGTTCTGAAATAGAAGTTATAGAGGAAAACCCTGCACAGTAATACAGATTGTACTTTATAATTGCGTTTAAAATTCAGTAATTATCCAAAGAGAGTCGAGGAGAAAAGCATGACCAATCGATTCAGCCTTTAAGGCTGATGA
>CAZMKA010000033.1:0-27584 GCA_964566605.1 uncultured Saprospiraceae bacterium
GTATAGGCCTCATATTGTTTGGTTTGGCGAAGCAGTTCCAAAAATTGAAGAAGCTATTTCCATTATTTCCAATGCAGATATTGTTATAATAATCGGCACTAGTATGCAGGTTTATCCCGCAGCAGGATTAATCAGTTATGCACCTTTATCTTGTAAGTCTTATTATATTGATCCATTTCCAGCAATTAATCATGAATTAAAAAATAGAGATATTGAAATAATAGAAAATACTGCAGTTGAGGCAGTTCCTGAATTAGTTAAAAAGCTATTAATACCATTTCTGCCTTAGAATTTATACCCCTCGCTCTAGTAACTTGCATAAAAAAAGGTAGACATCAGAACTGATATCTACCTTATGGATTTGAGCTAAAGATTTATCATAGTTATCCACTACACATAATGCAACCTTCTTCCATTGTGCAACTCTCTCCTTCTTGTACTTCAATAGCAGACATTTTTTGTGGTGCTGCTTTCGTTGAAGCTTCAGTTGGAGGATTTGGAATAGTAGTAACTTTTTCTTTTGAATCACCGAACTTTGTTTGATGTTCTGCTTTCAATGTAAACTTAATAGGATCTACTGCTGCTTTTGATCTTAAGTAATACATTCCTGTTTTCAATCCTTTTTTCCAAGCATAAAAATGCATAGAAGAAAGCTTACTAAAATCAGGGTTCTCAACAAATAAGTTTAATGATTGTGACTGACAAATAAATGCTCCTCTATCGGCAGCTTGGTCAATCACTGTTTTCATACTAAGTTCCCATACTGTTTTGTATAGATTCTTTAATTCTTCAGGAATAGGCAAATTTTGTACACTTCCATTTGCTGCCATAAGAGCTTGTCTCATATCATCATTCCATACTCCTAGCGAAATAAGATCTTTAAGCAAGTGTTTATTAACCACAATGTATTCACCTGACAAAGTTCTTCTTGAATATATATTACTTGTATATGGTTCGAAACATTCATTATTTCCTAGAATTTGAGATGTTGAAGCTGTTGGCATAGGAGCAAGTAATAATGAATTTCTTATTCCAGTGTAAACCACTTTTTTCTTTAATGAATCCCAGTCCCATCGATCACTTGGTTCAACATTCCACATGTCAAATTGAAGAATTCCCTCACTTGCAGGTGAACCTTTGAATGTTTGATAAGCACCTTCTTTTTCAGCTAAATTAGCTGATTCTGTAACTGCACCAAAATAAATTGTTTCGAATATTTCTTTGTTCAGTTGTTTTGCTTCATCAGAATCGAATGCATATCTCATCAACATAAATGCATCAGCCAAACCCTGAACTCCTATTCCTATTGGTCTGTGTCTCATATTAGAATTACGAGCCTCTGGAACTGGATAAAAGTTAATATCAATAACTTTATTCAAGTTTCTAGTAACTATCTTAGTTACTTCGAAGAGTTTCTGGTGATCGAAAACACCGTTATTTACAAATTTAGGAAGTGATAAACTTGCTAAATTACATACTGCAACTTCGTCAGGAGATGTATATTCCATGATCTCTGTACAAAGATTACTTGATCTAATTGTACCAAGATTCTTTTGATTAGATTTCTCGTTAGCTGCATCTTTATAAAGGATGTATGGAGTTCCAGTCTCTATCTGTGCTTCCAAGATCGCAAACCACAATTCTTGTGCTTTAACAACTTTTCTTGCTTTACCTTCCTTCTCATATTGGTGATACATTTCTACAAACTTATCTCCGTATGCATCGTATAAATCAGGAGCTTCGTTCGGATCGAAAAGTGACCAATCTCCACCTTCTTGCACCCTTTGCATAAATAAATCAGGTATCCATAATGCATAGAATAAATCCCTGGCTCTCATCTCCTCTTTACCATGGTTCTTTCTTAAATCTAAAAACTCATAAACATCAGCATGCCATGGTTCAAGATAGATAGCAAACGCTCCTTTTCTCTTTCCTCCTCCTTGATCTACATATCTCGCTGTATCATTGAAGACTCTTAACATTGGTACGATTCCATTGGAAGTTCCACCAGTACCTTTTATATAAGATCCTGTTGCACGAATATTATGGATACTCAAACCAATTCCACCAGCGGATTGTGATATCTTAGCACATCTTGTTAATGTCTCGAAAATACCACTGATACTATCATCTGTTACAGATAACAAGAAGCACGAACTAAGCTGTGGCTTTGGTGTTGCAGCATTAAATAATGTTGGTGTTGCATGGATAAACCACTTTTCACTCATTAAATTATACGTCTCTATTGCAGATTCAATATCCTCTCCATGTATACCAATAGAGGCTCTCATTAAAAGATGTTGAGGTCGTTCTACAACTTTTCCATCCATTCTTAAAAGATACGATCTTTCTAACGTTTTGAATCCAAAGAAATCGAAAGTAAAATCTCTATCATAAATAATCGCACTATCTATTTTATCGCTATTCTTTCGAATTACTTTTATTGCATCATCACTTATCAATCCTGCCTGCTGTCCAGTTTTGGGATCTACATAGTTATATAAACCCTCCATTGTTTCAGCAAAAGATTTATTAGTATTTTTATGTAGATTTGAAACAGCTATTCTTGCTGCTAATAAGGCATACTCAGGGTGGTTGGTAGCCATTGTTGCTGCAGTTTCTGCAGCAAGATTATCTAATTCAGAAGTTGTTACTCCGTCATATAAACCTTGAATAACTTTTTTTGCAATTTCAATGGGATCAATGTAAAGTTGATCTAAGCCGTAACACATCTTTCTGACTCGAGCTGTTATTTTGTCAAAAGATACATCTTCACGCTTTCCGTTTCTTTTAATTACTTGCATATTGGAGAGTTGTAATATTTTGTAGTATAGGTTGTAATAATATGTTTAATTTGTAATAAAAATTGATTTAAAAATCAGCATCCACAGTAAAGACTTGTTTATCTTTATCTACTCCCACTCCTGATTTTCTGTAGTCACCTACCCTCTTTTCAAAGAAATTTGTTTTACCCTGAATTGATATTAAATCCATCCAATCAAATGGATTGTCAGCGTTGTAAGCTTTTGGCTCACCTAGTTGCATTAACAAACGATCAGCAACAAACTCTATATATTGACACATTAGTTCTGCGTTCATTCCAATTAAACTAACAGGTAGAGCATCACTTACGAATTCTTTTTCTATTTCAACAGCATCTTTGATAATCTTCGTCACCAAGCCTTCTTCTAATTTTTCCTCTATGTGATTATTATATAATAAACATGCGAAATCACAATGCATTCCTTCGTCTCTTGAGATTAACTCATTACTAAAAGTTAAACCTGGCATAAGGCCTCTTTTCTTCAACCAAAATATTGAGCAAAATGAACCACTAAAGAATATTCCTTCAACTGCAGCAAAAGCAATAAGACGTTCTTTGAATGAACCTTTATCAATCCATCTCATCGCCCAGTCAGCCTTTTTCTTAACACATTCCATATTCTCGATAGCATTAAACAAATAGTCCTTCTCTTGTACGTCTTTTATATATGTATCTATAAGTAGAGAATAAGTTTCAGAATGAATGTTTTCCATCATAATCTGAAATCCATAGAAGAACTTAGCTTCAGTATACTGGACTTCATTCACCATGTTTTCAGCTAAATTCTCATTTACAATCCCGTCACTTGCTGCGAAAAAAGCTAAAACATGTTTTACAAAATGTCTTTCATTATCATTTAGTTTCTTATCCCAATCTGAAAGATCTTGGTGTAAATCAATTTCTTCAGCAGTCCAAAATGATGCCTCTGTTTTTTTATAGAAACTCCAGATATCATCGTGCTCAATAGGAAACAAAACAAATCGATTCGGATTGTCTTTTAGTAATGGTTCTACAAAATTGTTATTGCTCATGTTTAATCTTATATTTTATATTATAATTTGCATTCTCGCTATTAACATATTAAACTTCACTCTATATATGAAAAAGTTTAATAAGTTCTATGGGCGATAAAATTACCGAAGAGTATCTAATGTACAATTCGGTATTATATCTTTTTAACTGCGGTTGTTGAAATTTAACTTAGAAAAGAAGTATTTGTCGTCTTTAGCTCAACTTTCTTCTAATCTACACTACAAATAAAGGACTTTTTTTAAATACAAACACATTATAGTTATCCACAATATGTGGATAAATTACATAACTCATTATTATACATATTTTTATAAAATTAAATTAATATAAAATATGTGGAAAAACTTTAATATGAGAATTTTTGTGGAAAAATGCGATTACAAATTAAAATGCATTTTTATAACAAAAAAATGTAGTTATATAAGTTTTTTGCGACGAAAAAACCATATAAGAAAGACAATCAGGATAATAGAAAATATAACAATAAATAAGAATGCATTATCATTATCCATAAATGGCAATGTTACATTCATTCCATAGAAAGATGCAACAAGCGTAGGTACCATAAGAATTATAGTAACTAAAGTTAGTCTTTGTATAAACTCGTTTAAATTATTACTTACCACAGATGCAAAGACTTCTGTCGTACTGCTTAATATATTCGTATGAACATTCGCCATCTCCAATGCCTGGGAATTGTCAATTATAATATCTTCAAAAAGATCACTGTGAAGTTCTAAATCTTTAATTTTTAAAAAGTCCGATCTCTTTATTTTTAATTTCAATAATTCATTGCTACTTAAAGCTGTTACAAAGTAAACAAGAGATTTCTCTATTCTATGCAACTGTCTTAGTTCGGAATTCCTACTGCTATTATATAACTCTTGCTCTATCAAATCTCTTCTTAGATTCAACTTCTTCAAACAATCAAGGTAAGAATAAACATTCTGTTCGAAAAGCTGCAAAACGAAGAGCTTTTCATCAGCCGGATTAAAGTGTTTTATCTTATTGCTAAGGAACGAATGGATAATAGGATTATCCAAAAGACTGATTGTTATGATATGTGTTGGTGTTAATATAATACCTATGGGTGCAGTAATATATATTGGCTTATTACCGTCTTCATCTGTATTTATTAATGGAGTGTTTAAAACGATTAACTTTACATCATCTTCACGTTCGTAACGAGATCTTTCATCAATATCCAAAGAATCTGTAAGGTAATCTAAGGGTATGTCATTAGTTTCACTGAGCTTAATCAACTCATTCTTATCAAACGGACTTGAAATATTTAGCCAACAAGCTTTTTCGATCGAATCTACTTCAACCACCTCTTTATTTTCAACACTGTAGTATCTGATCATTTTAAAATATTTTACGCTCGCAACCTACTATGATTACATCTTCTTAATACAACAATAATTATTCCATATTATTTATGGCAATTTTAATATGTTCTAAATGATGATTACCATGCCATTGATACATTGCAATAGCATTGTACAAGGGAACTGTCTGTTTCATCTCAGGGTGATAAAACCCTTTATTTAAATCATCAGTTGAAAAACTAGAAATTAACTTTGCCCATCGACTATGTAGACCTTTTAAAATCAACAGTGAGTCGTCTACTTCATGCTCTACGTCTGCTGTTTTTACCCATTCATTTTCCAAATAAGGTTTTATAATTGCACCATCACCTTCAGTAATTACGAGTTTAAATCTTATAAATGAGTTCATATGTGAATCAGCAAGATGATGTATCAATTGTTTTATATTCCACCCCCCAGGTCTATAAACTTGAAGCAGGTCGTTTGGGTTTAAACCCAAAGTTAAATCCATTAATCTATCTGGTAAGTCCTGAATGTCTTGAATAGCTTTATCAAAGTCTAATTCATCCGCTCCATTGTAAACAGGAATCTTGCCAATAGGATATTTTAATTTCTCTAAATCCATAATCGAATTATTTTCAAACTCAAAAATACGTTTCTAGTTATAACACTAGCCATCAATATTAAATTAAATAACCAAAATGATAATAATCAATCTAATTTACATTTATCAAAAATAAAAAATCAAGATAACCATTCTTTACAAGCATAGGTATATAGCATTTCTTTTGACTTCAATGCTGCGGCAGTTGATGAAGGTTTACTTTTAAGAAATTGATAATAGTCAGCTAAAACATCTCCTTGTTGTTCATAATTCAATGAAGAACCTGGTATATCATTATCATAAAGATTCTTTAATCCTTGGAGACCATGATAATCATATCCATCTTTCGAATTTTGTGCAATTAGCGACCGGATTGTATAAGGAGTCCCAAACTTAGAAAATTGATAGATATGTATAAGTTCATGTGCAAAAGTTTTATCTGAAATTCCACAACTGTTAATCATATAAAAACTTACAAATGCATATCTACCATTTTTTGTTAAAAAGCTTGCACAATCATTCGTGAAAATTGGAATGCTCAATTTATCACCAAATAACTCTTTGACAATTTCTTTTTCTTTGGGCGAAAGCCCCTTTACATTATTATTAAAAAGAATATAAAAAGCACACAAGATTTCAGGAAGAAACAATAAGTCACCTAACAATAAAAAGATAGAAAAAAACCATTCAAAAATTACCATTAGTCTTCGAATCCCTATTCCGATATTGTAATTATAAGGTACAATATGTTTTAATATTCGCATTAATCTGAAAGGATATGTAGACAATGCATAGTGTAGAATGGAAAAAATAGCTTTTAACTTTTGGCGAAAGCCCATACTCTTTAATTGAAACGTAAAATTTTAACAGGCTTAATTTGAGATATAAGTATTGAAGGTAATAATAGGAACACTAATGTCAAAAATAAAATTCCCACATTAATCAGGATAATGGTTTGAAAATTGAATAAAATGGGAGCAGAATCAACAAGATAATTTGCTTCATCCAGCTTTATGAATTTCGTATATTTCTGTAAAATACATAAGCCAAAACCCAGTGCATTGCCAATTAACATTCCTCTAGTGATTATAAAAAACGCACAGTACAAAAAGATTTTTGTGACGTCACCATCAGTAGCGCCGAGACTTTTAAGAATTCCTATAGTTTTAGTTCGTTCAAGAATTAAAATGAGGTATGTTGTAATCATCGTTATAATTGCAACAATAATCATAAGAATGAAAATGACTCGTTCATTCACGTCTTGTAGGTTCAACCATCCGAATATATTGTCAAATTTTTCTCTTATTGTTTCACTGTAAAGTTGAGAAGGAAGTTCTTGAACATAAATATACTCGTTCATGATTTCCATATCATCGAGATTATCTAATATGACTTCATAACCCGCATATTCATTTTCTTCCCATGAAATAAACTCTTGTAAAATTCTCAGATCAAGAAAGGCGAACTTACTATCATACTCTTCAATTCCAGTGTTATATACACCTACGATATCTAGTCTTTTAGATTTTTGTTTACCCTGTGAAATGAAATTAATCACCATTTTATCATCAATAGATAGCTTCAATTTTTTAGCCAAAAATGATGACAAAACTATTTCTTTGCTATAATTCGTATCTAAAGAATTGAACCACCTACCCTCTTTTAAAAATGGATCTAGTCGGTCATAAGGATAAGAATTATCAAGGCCTCTTACATAGATTCCTTCGAAATCTTCCTTAGTATTGATTATTGTAGGTAGCACAATAAAAGGGCTAACTGATTTAACACCTCCTTCGGTTTGCTCATCCTTGTAACCCACCATCTTATTGGATAATGGTGCATAGCTTGGCATTTGAAATTCTACCGACTCTAGGTTTTTTATTGTATTGATTAAGAATTCATCATGTTCAATAGGAATGGGTTCAAAAGTCCTTTTGACATTGGAATCACTGATATGTATGTGGCCCCAAAAGTTAAAAACCTTTTGAGAGATTTCGTTTTTAAATCCATTAAACAAGCTAGTGGAAACAATCATAACTGTTACAGAAAGGGCGACAGCTGTTATGCCGATATTAATTATCAGCTTAGTAAAACTTTTAGTTTTGGGAAAGGTTAATCTTCTTGCAATAAAAGCAGCTATGTTCATAAAAACTATAATAGTGATGTAAATGTAGAGAAGAAATGAGAAAATTATCGGATAAGTAGAACATAAATAATACTTTTGGGTCACAATAATACAAATACGATGAATTTTATTGAAGAGTTGAGATGGAGAGGAATGCTTCATGACCTTACTCCTGGAGTTGAGGAGAAACTAGCTAATGGTGGAATTGTAGGATATATAGGATTTGATCCTACGGCACCTTCTATGACAATAGGTAATTATGTACAAATTATGTTGTTGAAGTTTTTTCAACGATGTGGCAATACTCCTATCGTATTGATGGGTGGAGCAACAGGAAGAGTTGGCGATCCAAGTGGAAAGGACAAGGAACGTCAACTGAAGTCTTATGAAGAATTAGATTCAAACCTTGAATTTCAGAAAAACCAAATAAAGAAGTTTCTTGATTTTGAAGGGCCTAATGCTGCAATCATTGTAAACAATCACGATTTTTACAAGGATATGAATGTATTGAATTTCTTGAGAGATGTGGGTAAAAATCTTACGGTTAACTACATGTTATCAAAAGAGAGTGTAAAGAAAAGATTACAAACTGGTATATCATATACTGAGTTCAGTTATCAATTACTTCAAGCATATGACTTCCTTTGTTTATTAAATCAACACAATTGCGTTTTACAAATGGGAGGAAGTGACCAATGGGGGAACATAACTAGTGGTACAGAATTTATTCGTAGAAATACTGATGATAAAGCATATGCAGTGACAACTCCTTTGCTTACAAAAGCTGATGGTAGTAAATTCGGGAAATCTGAATCAGGAAATATATGGCTGGACAAAGCATTGACTTCTCCTTATAAATTTTATCAATTTTGGATTAATGCAAGTGATGCTGATTTACCTAAATATTTCAGATATTTTTCTTTAAAAAGTCAGCAAGAAATAGAATTTTTGGAAGAAGAATTTGGGGGTAACCCAAATCATTTAAAAAGAATATTAGCTGAAGAATTAACAACTCGAGTTCATTCAAAAGAAGATTTTGATAATGTATCAAACGTGAGTAACCTTTTATTTAATAAAAAGGCAAGTCGCGAAGAACTATTAACTATGAATCTTGAGAGCTTACAAGCAGTTGAACAAGAAATCTCAAGTTTTGAGATTAGTTTGAATGCTTCTCAAAAACTAGAAGATATTCTAGTTGATCAGTGTGCAATTTTTAGTTCCAAAAGTGAATTTAAGCGTGCAATAAAGTCTAATGCTGTTTCCGTAAATAAAACGAAAATTAGCGATGCAAACATGGAAGTTAATACAGATGAATTTATGCACGGTCATTACATGATTGTGGAGAACGGAAAGAAAAATAAGTATTGTTTGAAGCTAGTTTAAGTCCGTTATAAAGTCTTTGTACTCCTTCCACTTGGAAATGAAATTCGGAGAAGACGTTATTCTTACTTTTTCTTTTTTTACTGGATGGATAAATTCCAAAGAATAAGAATGTAAAAAGATTCCTTTTTTATAGGAGTCTTGTTTGCTTCCTCCGTACTTTGTATCACCACATATGGGAGAACCAATATGACTAAATTGTGCACGAATTTGGTGTGGTCTACCTGTTTCTAATTTCACTTGAACTAAGCATGTATTAAGAATATTGGCTAATAACTGAAAATTCATAACCGCTTTCTTCGTTTCAGGTTTTTCTTTGTCTGAAACAACTGTATAATTAGCTTTATGATTCTTTCTAATGTAATGTGTTAATTTCCCTGGTAGAACAGAAGGACGTTCATCCAAAATACAAATATAGGTTTTACTAATTTTCCTATCCTTCATCATTTGGTTCATACGTGTAAGAGCTTTTGTTGTTCTAGCAAAAATTATTACTCCGCTTGTCACCCTATCTAACCTGTGAATAGAGCCTAGAAAAACATCACCAGGTTTCTTATACTTATTTTTAATGTATGCCTTAACATCATCGATAATAGACTTGTCTCCGGTAGAATCACCTTGAGACAAAGTACCCGCTGGCTTAAATACTGCAATTAAATGATTATCTTCAAACAACACCTTCATACCGCAAATATAGTATAATAAGGCAGCCTATGAGATTTAGTTGAATAGTTAAATAAAAATTAATTGTGAGACAAGGTGCATCGAAAAGCTTGTAAATACTATTATATAAGTAGTAATAGAGAATTTATATATAGCTAACTACATATAACAAAAAATACTAATATTGGCACGATTCTTGATTATTTATTAGTAGAGATTTGGTTATCAAACTGAGTAATGCCCGTGTTTTTCGTCTTTCACGGGCTTTTTTTATTGCATTTCCAATAAGATTCCTACCACAAAAAAGTGACTTAGAAATAAAGTTAATTGTAACGACAACTAAGTTGAAAAATTCTTGTATTAGATTATATATATTTACTAATTTAGCGTGAGTAATTTAAACTTAACCTTAAGAATTAGTTTAAAAAATTATCTTAATCAAAACATATACAGGAAATGATAATAGGCGTTCCAAAAGAGATCAAATCGTCTGAGAACAGAGTTGCATGTACACCATCAGGTGTTCACGACTTAGTTATGGATTGTAATGAAGTTTATATCCAAAAAACTGCAGGTTTAGGCAGTGGATTTAAAGACGAAGAATACGTAGAGGCAGGTGCAAAAATACTTGATACAATTGAAGAAGTATATGACATTGCAGAAATGATCATAAAAGTAAAAGAGCCTATTGAATCAGAGTATCCTCTTATTAAAGAAAATCAACTTGTCTTTACTTACTTTCATTTTGCGTCACATAGACCTCTTACCGAAGCAATGGTAAAAAGCAAAGCTGTATGTCTAGCATATGAAACAGTAGAGGTGAATCGTACGTTACCTTTACTTATTCCTATGAGTGAAGTAGCGGGAAGGATGTCTATTCAAGAAGGTGCTAAATATCTTGAAAAGCCTATGGGAGGAATGGGTATTTTACTTGGTGGAGTACCAGGAGTTCCTCCAGCAAAGGTTTTAATCCTAGGTGGCGGAATAGTAGGATATCAAGCCGCTAAAATGGCTGCGGGTTTAGGAGCTAATGTTACAATATTGGACATTAATCTTCAGAGACTTAGAGAATTAGCCGATATAATGCCTGCAAACGTAACTACAGTTTATAGTAGTGCTTACAATATCAAGAGACTTGTTAAAAACCATGACTTGATAGTGGGTGCTGTATTAATACCTGGAGCAAAAGCACCTAATCTTATTACTAGAGAAATGTTGAAAACAATGAGACCTGGAACTGTTCTTGTTGATGTAGCAGTAGATCAAGGTGGATGTATAGAAACTTGTAAACCTACAACACATAATGACCCAACATTTATAATTGACGATATTGTACATTATTGTGTTGCTAATATGCCTGGTGCAGTTCCTTACACTTCTACAATTGCTCTTACAAATGCAACTTTACCTTATGCTAAGAAGCTAGCAAAATTAGGATGGAAGAAAGCATGTGAACAAGACGCAAGTTTAAGAGAAGGCCTAAATGTTGTTAATGGAAAAATTGTTTATGAGGCTGTTGCTAATGCTTTTGGTATGGAATATACTCCATTGGAAAGCCTATAAGACATAGTAAATATTCTTCTATAAAGGCTCCAAACAGCTAAAATAGACTGAACTTTGATTAATTTCATGCAATTAATTTGACATATACTAATTTTTTTGTAATTTTATTTTGTTAGAAAATGTATTTATGCATTCAAAATTTCAAACTAATCAAACCTCTGCAAAATGAATATTACTTTCAAAAGTTTAAGAAGAATTAAGCATGCCCTACCCACTGGGAGCGTTAAACAAATTGCAATAGATTTAAATCTTAATGAACAAACAGTTAGGAATTATTTTGGAGCTAGAAAATTTCAAGATGGTCAAATAGTTGACGCACATGTTCAACCTGGACCTGATGGTGGTTTTGTAACTTTACAAGACACAAAGATTTTAGAAGCTGCAAAGCGTATTATAAATCAACAATACGCCTAAATTATACTCAGATCAAAAAAATAAATGCCGAGTTATTCACATAGCTCGGCATTTCTAATTTTAGTTGAACTATGTAAATGTTAAACATTAATAAAAGGCCTTAGCAAGTCAATGTATTCTTTGGAATTCCTATTATCAACATCTTTTATATTGAAATAACTGAAGTCTGTTTCACATTTCTTATAAGATATTCTAGAAACACAATTCCTTACTTTTGTATTATAATTATGTCTGATTTGAATACATCGCTCTAGATATCCTCCTTTATTCTGTAAAGATTCTTTAATTTCATCTAGATAGCGAACAGGGTGAATAATCTCTGCACTTCCGTCTGGAAGAAGAAGGTACAACAACTTTTCAATCAAGATCGAGTAATTAAAACCATTTAAATGTCTAGCTTGATTTTGGGATGATAAATTAGAAGGAGTATCGTTTTGAAAATAAGGAGGATTCATTATTATATAATGATGTTTTTTATCATATTTTATCATGTCATTTTCTGAAGCTTGTAATCGAAACGAGAACTTAGAATTTTCAAAATTATAATTGCATAAATTTACAGCATCTGTATTTATGTCAATTGCATGAATTGAAATTTCAGGAAAACGTTGAGCAAGCATTAATGATATTATTCCTGTCCCTCCACCTATTTCTAGGATTTTGACTTGGAAGTCAAAAGAAGAAAAATCGTTCCAAGCTAGGGCACCTAGAAGTGCAGCATCTGTGGTGATTTTAAAAACACCATCTTTTTGAAGCACGTCGAATTGTTTGCAAGTGAAAAGCAAGATATTGTTGTTTTAAAATAAAAAAGGTCACCATCATAAATGGCAACCTAATTTATCATATTTATTTTACACTTCAAACAATGTCAAAGTGAATAGATTTTATATTAGTTCGTAATTACTACATCATCTACAATAAAAGTACAAGTATTACCAGAACCTGCACCAACGTATCTAAACCCAATAACTATTTCTTCTGTATCATAAGAACTTAAATCAATAGTACCAGACTCTACCCAATCATAATTTCCTTGAGCGCTTCCAGCTAATGTTGGATTTAATTCAGTCCATGTAGCCGTAGTAGGATTATCATCGTAATCAGTACTAATTAAAACAGTTAATCCATCGTGCGTGTAAAAAGCAGTTGCTGATCTAAAACTTAATTCATTCTCTCCATTCATTTTTACAACTGGACTAATTAACCAAGTTTCCATAGATGGCTCTGTATCGTTAAAAGCAGTAGCTTGAGCATAAGTGTTTCCACTAAACTCATTTCCTCTCCATACTCTTGTTCCTGCAGTGGCAACATTTGACCATCCTGACAATGAAACATCTTGTCCATCACCAACTGTTTCGAAATCTTCATCTAAGCTTTCTAGAACACCAGGATTTCCTCCTCCACCATCACATCGTTCTCCATTAAAACTTACATCTTGAACTTTTCTTATAA
Organism: uncultured Saprospiraceae bacterium; assembly: GCA_964566605.1. Taxonomy (GTDB): domain Bacteria; phylum Bacteroidota; class Bacteroidia; order Chitinophagales; family Saprospiraceae; genus JAHDFB01. The sequence goes on from CAZMKA010000033.1 coordinate 13,386, forward strand.
TCAATTGCTTCGTACCACTAAAAACTGAAAATATTGCAGTCAATGTTCCATTTCCTTCTGCTACCTGTACATCCGCAAAATCAGAAAATCCAGAGGATCTAAGAATTACAGCTTCACCATCACAGTCGACTACATCATGATTAAAAGAAAACATATTGTCTGCATCTGCATACGTATCACCTAAGACCTCATCGGCAAACTCTACATCCTCTAATCTTATTAATTTATTATAAAAATCACCGTTTATTACATCATCAACTGTTACAACTGTAGGGCTTACCTCACCTGCTAATTCTGCGGGTAAAATTACAGAAGGATAAACTGTAGCTGAAAGTCTAGAAACTTCAGATCCTGAATTTTGACCTATTTGAGGTAAACCATTGAAATCACCTACAGCTAAGTTCTGTGCTTTAACAACAACTCTTCTTCCCAGCTCATAATCTTGAAACAAATCGAAATCATCAATTTGAATATTAATAGCATCGTTTTCATCTTCAATAACTATTTGTCTAAAGAAATTACCACTTATATCATTTGCAGTCACAATTCCATCAAATATTAAATCTGTTGAAATTGCAGTTACTGAACCTTCAGTATATAGTGCTAACACGTCTCCTATTGTTGCATTTGGATCAGGAACTTCTACAACTACTTCACCACATCTATCTCCATTTAAATCAACATCAGAAATATCTCTTAATGCTAATTGTTTAGTTGAATTGAATACATTGTATACTACAACGATATCACCGTTTCCTGAAGGCAAAGTTTCGTCAGCAAAATCTGAGAACCCACTTGTTCTAACCATTATCTGATTTCCATCACAGTCAGTCAAAAAACGTTCTCCAACTGCTAAATTAGTTGCATCTGCGTAAGTTAATCCTAGATCATCTTCAACAAATTGAACATCCTCTATTTTAATTAATGTACTTAAATGCTCGAATCCTATTTCATTTATCTTAACTGTGGTAGGTGTAATTTCTTGATCACGTTCCGCAGGAACAATAACTGATTGATCTTCTTCTCCTATTAAAGCAAAAGGTATTGTTAACATATCACCTTCTTCATCTTCACCAAAACCAATTTGAGGTAATCCCGCAAAGTCACCTACGAATAATCCCTGTGCCTTTACATAAACTCTTCTTCCTATAGGCAAAGCAGCATATATATTATTTGCCTCTATTCTGATTGTAATACCTGCAGTCTCATCTTCGATTACAACATTTTTAAAGAAATTACCGAATTCATCATCAGCAATTACAACAGCATCAAGAACCAAATCATCTGTTATTTCAGTTATATCACCACTAACCCATATATCAAGGATATCCTGAACAGTAGCATTTGTTTCTAAGACAGGAACATCTTTTACTGGTGGTTCATCAATTGCATTGTCAACACAAGAAGTAAACGCTCCAACTAGAGCTATCACTAAAAGAGAAGAATAGAAATACTTTATCATTATTAATTTATTTTATCTTTTTTAAAATTTGTACGAAAGGTTAACGAAGAAATTCCTTCCAAAAGCAAAGAAATATCTACTAGGAAAAGCTCCTAAATCCGCAATCGTATTACTATCATCAACTGTTTCAAGACGAGTCTGTTCAAAACCTCCTGTTCTTAACTGTTGATTATTTAATATATTATTTACGCCGACATTTAAGTAAACAAAATGACTTCCAAACTTTTTAGATCCACCTCCAAAAAAATCAACTGTAAAACCAGGATCTAATCTTTCTTGCTCTAAAATATCAAAGTAAAAATCACTTCCTCTTTCTATCCCATCCACTGCGTCAACAGTTCTTCTTAAAGGATTATAATCTAAATAGATGTGGTCAAAATAATTTACATTTAGATTTACATACCAATATTTAGGAGAATTATAATTTAGACCAAGGGTATAAGCTGATTGCGCTCCTTGCATTCTGAAATTCTTTACATAAATCGTTTCATCATTAAATAGAACTTCTCCTGTGTTATCTTGAATAATATCGACTGTAGGACGCACATCAATATAATTTTGTCCTACCCCTGCTGCCATTTTCACTGAAAGTGTAGTACTTAATTTTAATTCTCCTGACATTTCAGTTCCCACATGAGTTCTTCCCTCACCTGTAGATATGAAATTCACAAATGCACTTGAAACACCATCAATAAAGAAACTATTCACTTCTGTTATATCTCTGAATCTTGTGTAATATCCTAAAGCTTTGAATTTCAAGATAGGAGATCTATGCACATATGCTGCCTCACCAGACAAAGCTTTCTGTGTAGCTAAATCTTCAATTACAGAATTTCTAAAACGAGGAGAGACAAATGTGTTACGGAAATTCGGAGCCATTTCTTGATAACTCGCATTCGCATAAATATAATTTCTACCGTTAATTTTATAAGTTAGTCCAGTTTTAAGTGCTGGTGAAATAAATGTCAGCACTTCTGATTTTCCTTCTGAATTATCAGGAAAAGCACCCGTTCGGTATAAACCATTTCTGAAAATAGAATGATAATTTAATTGTGCTCCGAAATGAAAATCAATATTTTTCAAATTAAGATTATATGCTGCCCATAGATCTAAATCTGTAACATTCGCAGTATAATTATACCCGTAAGTATCACCCTCAGTTACAACTCGATTCGGATTATTTAAATCAGCTTGAATTTTATCATTATCGTTTGGAAAAACAAATTCAACAAACTGATTTACATCATACCAATATTCACCACCTAATAAATTATCAAGTGATTGAAAAAAGTGTGTTCTTTCATATTGAGCAGTAATTCCTCCATTCAATTGCGACACATTAGTTAAGTCATACAATAAATAGCCACTATACATAACTTTGGATAAATCTTGTCTATCCTCTTTTATTGCATATAATGATCTTAAACCTTCCACAACCTCACCGTTGTCATTGACATTAGTTAAGGTTGAAAAATTATTTCGATTTACCTCATATAAATATTCCCAGTCAAGTTGACGATTTGCTTCATCAACACTAAGGAAGTCTGCCACCTCTTGAACTGCTTCATTATTACCTCTATAAAAACTAGGTAAATATCGATAATAATCAGCTCTTGGGTCAGGAGCATTATACCAATCAAGTCTTGACTGACCTGATCTACCTGCAATTATTCCTATGGAATGGTTTAATAATAATTTATCAGATAATTTAGCATCGTGGTTTATGCTCAATACTGGCTCATGTGTTTTCCAGTTTCTAGAACTCACTTTTTCACCATTAAGAAATCCCCAATTCGGATTATAGTAATTCGTTCCAGCTAATTCATACATTTCGATAAAAGAACCACTTCCTGTTCCTCTATGTATAGGAGAACCAAAAAACGAAACAGATAATGAATGCTTATCATTAAATTTCTTCTCTGCACTAAGAAAATAAGACCACCCATCATAAAATGTCCCTTCAATATATCCTTCCTCCGCCCATCGTCTTGATCCACTTAAGGTAAAAGCCCATCCATTCTTCATTTCACCAGTAGAATATGTTCCCATTAATCTATTACGGTAAGTTCTATTAGAAACAGCGTAAGAAAATCTTTTTTGTTGGCGTTGACCACCGGCACTGATATCGATATTATTAGCTCCATTAAGATTACCAAAAGTATATTCAGAATGATCTAAACCTAGAGTTGTTGAATTATTTCGAAACACATCATTTAATCCTCCCCAAAAATTAAAAGGAACTCTTCCATTATGAAGAGTTGTCATAGGTAGATTATTAATCAATGTTTCACTCATACTATTTTCATAGCCTCTGACTCTGAATCTAACAGCACCAAAATTAAATGCAGCAGCAGCTAAAAAAGGATCTCTACTCGCACCTAGTAATGAAGAAACAGATGCACTGGAATTTTCTTCTTGTAGTTGGCTATCATCTAATACAATTACATTGCTAGCACTGCCTGCTTCCAGCTTTATATTATAAAACTTCATGCCCTGTATATCATTTAGCACGAAGCTCTGGCTCTTAAATCCAGTTTTACTAATTTCAAGATTAAGAGGCCCTGTTACACTCTCTAGCAAAACTATGCCCTCATCATTGGAAAAATATGCCGTTTCATTAACTATAATTGTTACTGAAGCGAGTGGATTATTAGTATTAGCATTAAAAATTCGAAGCTCCAGATTTTGGGCTCCGACCCATGATAATAAAAATATGAACAGTGAGGTAAGTAAGTATTTTTTCAAAAGCTTATTTTTGCCGTAAAAGTAATAACCAAAAACTATATTTAATACATTTTTGAGCATTAATAAATAATTAAGAAACTATTAGTTATAAATATACATTTTTATAATAAAGAGTTTTATATTTAAATAACTTAAAATCATTCATGTTGTACAGACTACCTTTTTTAATTTGCATTTTCTTTATTGCAAATCAGGCTTTCGCCCAAACTCAATATCAATCTTTTCCTATTGGCTTTTACAATCTAGAGAATCTTTTCGATACAAAGGATGATGAAAACGTACGCGATACTGAATTCACCCCCAATGGGGATAAAGCATGGACTGAGGAAAGATATGCTTCCAAACTTAAAAACATGTCTTCAATAATAGCACAAATGGGCATTGAAATGAATGCAGATGGTGTTATAGGCCTTGGAGTATCAGAAATTGAAAATAAAGGAGTTCTAGAAGATTTGGTAAAAGAAGAGTCGATTGTCGATAGAAACTACCAAATAGTTCATTACGACTCACCTGATAAAAGAGGTATTGATGTAGCATTCTTATACAATCCATTATACTTTACATTAAAACAAAGTCAAGCAAGAGAGTTATTACTTGTTAATGATGGCTACCGAAAATACACAAGGGATGTTTTAGTAGTTACAGGTGACATTCAGGGAGAAGAAATAAGCATTCTTGTAAATCATTGGCCTTCAAGAAGTGGTGGAGAAAAGCGATCTGCGCCAGGAAGAAAAGCAGCAGCTGAGTTAAACATGGCTATAATTGATTCTTTATATGCAATTAATCCCCAAGCAAAGATTGTAATAATGGGAGATTTAAATGACGACCCTAGTTCGCCCTCAATAAAGAAGACACTTAATGCAAAACCTAAAATTAATAAAGTAGGCAAAGGTGGGTTATATAATCCCATGTATAGAAAGCACCAACGTGGTGAGGGATCTAATGCTTATAGAGACAGCTGGAGTTTATTCGATCAAATCATCATAAATGATCCGTTACTTTCGACTTCTCAAGAAGGTTTATTTTTTCATAAAGCTGAGATTTTTAAAAAACCAGAAATGCTTCAAAAATCGGGTCAATATAAAAACTATCCATTAAGAACATTTGGAGGAAGTGAATATAGGAATGGTTATAGTGACCACTTCCCTGTAATAGCCTTTTTCTTAAAAAAAGCCTCTTGAAAGAACTAGCGAAAACTAAGAACCCTTTAATTTTAAGTAATCAATTTAAATTGATACTTAATGAGATGGATAGTTCACCTGATCCTTTATATATAACAGGAAGAGCAGGTACAGGCAAATCTACCTTACTTCGTTTATTCCGTAAAACTTCCGATGCACGCATTGTTGTACTTGCCCCTACTGGAATTGCTGCATTGAATGTACAAGGACAGACTATTCATTCATTTTTTGGGTTTCCACCGAAATTACTGCATCCATCAGATATTACCCGCAGAAGAAATTTCAAATTATATCGTAAAATTGATATTTTAGTAATAGATGAAATTTCTATGGTAAGAGCTGATATGATGGATAATATTGATCGATTCTTACGTATAAATAGAGGAAATCCATATGAACCTTTCGGAGGAGTTAAATTAGTTTGTTTCGGAGATTTATTCCAATTACCTCCAGTTATTGGTACACAAGAAGAAAGAGAATATCTTAACACTCATTACGAAACTCCTTATTTTTTCTCAGCGAATGTGTTCAAAGATGATTACAATCTTGTAATTCATGAATTGCATCAAGTCTTTAGACAGACTGATAGGTCGTTTATTAATATACTTGATAATGTAAGAACTCAATCTATTGATTATGATGACATTCAAGAATTGAATAATCAAGTAATAGATGAAGATTTCGATGATTCATTCTATATAACAATGTGTGCAAGAAACGCACAAGTACAAAAGATTAATAAAGAGAAACTAGCTCTAGTAGAAACGGAAGAATTCGAATACCTTTCGAGAGTTACAGGTGATTTTTCAGAACGCCTATTCCCTACTAGTCTTAATCTAAAATTGAGAGTTGGGGCTCAAGTTATGTTCATAAAGAATGATTCCGACAAGCAATTCGTGAATGGAACTGTGGGTAAAGTAACTGAATTAGATACTGATAAGGTTGTAGTTCAGATTGTAGATCAACAAGGTTTAATCAAACATATTAATGTTGAAAGAATAACTTGGGAGATTATAAAATATAAACCTGACCCATCGGATGATAAATTATTGAAATCGGATGTAATAGGTTCATTTAATCAATACCCTCTTAAATTGAGCTGGGCAATAACAATACATAAGAGTCAAGGAAAGACTTTTGATCGAGCAATTATAGATTTAGGCAAAGGAGCTTTTGAAAGTGGACAAGCATATGTTGCACTTAGTCGATGTAGAACACTTGAAGGAGTTGCACTTCGAAATCCTTTAACTCCACGTGATATTTTTGTTGATCCTCGTATTTCAGAGTTTCATTTAAACAATCGTTAGTTACCTATATTTGAAATAATAAGATATAGTACAAGTAAAATTACAGTTCCAAGAATAGCATAACGCAAAAATTTCATGTCCATTTCTGCATCCTTCTTAGCCTTCAGTGATTTCTTTTTAGATTTTGCCATTATAAGATTATTTTTATAAACATTCTTTATTGATTCAAATGTATGATTTTTTGTATTTAATAAATAATAAAATCGCTATTTTTATTTGGAATAACACTTAAATTTAACGATTGATTACCTTTGTATTTTTAAAATTTGGGTTTAAAGCCCAAAATAAATAAGTATGAAATTAAACTTAGATATAAAAGTTCCTAGTAAGCAGGAATGGATAGATGCAGTGATGGCTGATTTCGATTCTTTTTTACAAGACCATGCAGATTGTGAACGCAAAGCATCTTCTATGGCAATGAGTCTAGTTGCTAAGTATCCAAATAGAACTGAAATTCTACCTGAACTTATAGAGACAGGGATAGAAGAACTCGAGCATTTTCAGCAAGTTTATACAATTATGGAAAAGCGAGGTATTTCTCTTAATCATTCAATTGGTGGAGATCCTTATGTTCAGGCATTAGTAAAAAAATGTCATAGCGGAAGAGATGAACGTTTTTTGGATAGATTATTAGTTGCATCAGTTGTTGAAACTAGAGGGGCTGAGCGCTTTCGATTAGTTAGTGAGGCACTTGAAGATCCTGAATTGAAACGCTTTTATAAAGTTTTATGGGCAAGTGAAGCGAAACATGGACATATCTTTGTCAAAATGGCGCTTAATTATTTTGATGAAGATAAAGTTTATGAAAGATTAAGATATTGGATCGATATAGAAAGTGAAGTAATTGAGGGCTTAGAGATAAAAGCGGCTCTTCATTAATTCATAGTTTTGAAACGTTCTACTTCTTCTTTTCTAAGATCTAACAGAGATTGCTTTACTGAATAGAACGCGCTGTTATGAAATGTAGTTGAATACTTTTCAGCTGCATCTTTTATAAGAATGTCCGGAAATTCTTGGCGCATAAAATGCAGGCATTTCATTAAAGTGAAAGCATCAAAAAACTGATAAAATCTTTTCATGAAAGCATTTTTATCAGCTGTATGTTTTTTACACAGTTCTAGATTCTTCTCTAATTCGATATTATCAAGAAATTCATCTAATGAAGATTCACTATTAAACTCCAGAGAATCATCATCATATTTTTCAGAAATATATTGATTGAACTTCCTTAGCTTTTCGAAAGAATGTGGATTATACGTAGTTGCACTATAACCTTCTTCATCATATTTTAATATAGCTCTACCTGTACCAAATGGAACTCTATCCGATGAACGAGAAGAGGGAATCACTTTCGTTCTAGTTATATTTCCACAGACTTGATCTTTTATAAATTTCTGCATGAAATAAAAATCTTCACCTGCTTTTCGCTTATTCATCCCGCCTTTTTTCAAGTATGCATCTGAAGTACATACCATTGCACTGCCAACTGTATGAATCGCAAAAGGAAAACCGGAATGGTATTGCATAGAGTTATAGTATCTCAGGTGAAATTCATATTCGATAATTTCCATGGAATCTAAAGGATGTTCATAATGAATACTAGCAGCATTATAAGATGATCCTTTAAAAAACTCACTAATTTCAGTGAAATAGATATTTTCTACAACTGTATCGGCATCCAATGCGATGATTAAGCCATTAAATCCATTCGCTTTAAAATCTTTAGCAGCATTATCCATAAGCGTTTTCCTTGCAAGTCCAACACCTGCATGTTTAGATGGGAATACAATAAAATCATAGGATACTGGAAAGTGTGGGTTAGATTCATTGAAGGATTCTAAATCGTTTATACAATTCTTATTTATTGTATCGATATCATTATCAGCCTCACTAGACTGGTTAACAAGAACTGAGATATGAATATTAAAATTTTCTCTATGGCACTTCTTTAGAGATTCCAAAGTAGGTAAAATATTTTCTTCCTTAAAAGCGGGAATACAAACATGTAAATGAGAATAATCTATATCCAATGTAGTAAATTATAAAATGTAAAGTAAGAATTCGATACATTTGCTGTATGTTAATCGAGACTCAGTATTTTCCGTGTATTCGTTTTTGGGCTCAAGCCCAAAAATATGGTAAGGTAAAGTTGGAAAAATATGAGAATTATCAAAAGAGAAGTTATAGAAATAAGTGTTTAATTCTCGCTGCGAATGGAATTTTACCATTAACAATACCATTAAAGAAAGGAAAAAACAATAAGAGCCCAATTTCAAAAGTTGAAATTAGTTATGAAGAAAATTGGCAGATAAATCATATAAGAAGTATTAAAAGTGCTTATACATCTTCTCCATATTATGAATACTATATGGACGATATTGAAGAATTAATAAATTCTAAACATATATATTTATATAATTTCAATCTAAATATCATCAAATGGTTTTGTAAAGTTCTAGATATAACCCTTTTAGAGTCAGAAGAATATATCAAGGAAATGCCAAATGATTTAAGACATGTTATTTTACCAAAAAGCAGGATAGATAACTTAACAAGTTATATTCAAGTTTTTAGCGAGAAATATGAATTTCAATCTGACTTAAGTATTTTAGATTTAATATTTTGTAAAGGTCCTGAAGTAAAAACATATCTAAAAAAAGCTTCTACAAATATTTAGATGCTTCACGAATTGCGAGATTCGATAACGAATGGGAAGCCAGGAACTTTCTAACATATTCAGAATCAGTTTTACTGTATTGCCTTAATGCCCACCCTATGGCTTTTTGTCGAAAAAACTCCTTTGAATCAATATGTGGTAAAATGGCCTTTTCAAGTAAATCAGTATTTGTTTTGTCTTTAAGAGGTAGTTGAAAAATAATCGCTACTCTATTTAGCCACAAATTGTTATGAGTTGATAAATATGAGACATGATGATTTCTCTCTAATACATTCATATCTTGCAAAACTGGATTATATAAATGAGTAGCAAGAAAATCTACACTATCCCACCAAGAATTTTTAACAATTAAAGATTCTGCTAAATCAACATGCTGTTTAGTAATAAATTTCTTTTTTGCTCGCAATATGTCCATTGCAAAGTAATGCAATTCTCTATATTCTTGCTTATAAAGATCGTTGACAATTTTTATGCAATCAGAAAAAGGGGCTTTTCTAAATTCTTTAATAAAATCTTTTTCTAGCTCTTTTCTTAAAGGAGATTTAATTCCATAGAAAAGGAATTTATTCTTCATATAAGCAGCCATTTTGACTGCGTTTACATTATTAGTATTCTCTTCAAACAGTGAGACAATCTCATCAATAATCATATTCTAAAATCTATAACCAGCATAGACACTTAAGCCGTAGTTAATATATTTTTGAGAAAATGAAGATTGGCTCGAGAATTCAGCCGGCAAATAATGAAAATGGCCAAGAGTCCCTATAAAAGCATGATTATTGATATATCTACGATAATGTAATTTAGTGAAATAACTCACTCCTGTAATTGTTCTAAAGAATTCCCCTACATCAACATTAGTAAAAGTATCTTCAGCATTATATAATGACCCAGCTGAAAAAGTAGAAATATTAAAGCTTGCTCCTAGCTCTGCTTGAAAAGCGTTATTTTTTCCGAATTCTTTCTCGTAAACCATAGAAATAGGAATACTAACTCTATTAATGTAATAGTGGATTTTTCTTTTGATTTCAACATCTTTTTCAATAAAGATATCACCGTAAATATATGTAAGAGTATCACCAGTTTGAGAAACTGTTACAGACACAATACCTTGCACTGTATCTATTTCTGTATAATTTCTTTCAAGATTCATTTGTTCAGTCCATCTTGAATAAGCAAGTCCTGACTTTAAAAATACCGGCCATCTCGTACGTTTCGCACTTAAATAGAATTCGAGATCAAGGCCTTCCAATGACTTTTCATTTTCTGCACGAGATGTAAGTGCCGGATTTATTTCGTTAGGATTTATCGAAAATCGCTTAACGGGATTAGATACACCCATAATTGTGCCAATCTCGTAAATCCAAGGATTTCTATTAAAATTAGGACATTCTACTAATTTTGGTAGTGTCCAATTTTCAAAAGCATCATTTTGTGTAAGTTTTTCTGCTTGACGTGCACTTAAATAGCTAACTTCAAGAGGTGTGAATTTAGAAGTTGAATTTACAAAGTTAATTTTATTGCTTGATTCTCCAAGATTTAAAGAAGATGATGTTTTATTCTCGACATTTTTATTGTTAATACTATAAATACTTTGTGTCGATTGCAAGTCAGAAATTAAAGTATTATTAGTTACATTATTATCAGATACGATGTTGTTAGATGCAGCATTTAATAAAGGTCTTTGAGATGAACTTTCATTATATGCTTGGGAATAAGAATCACTATTATTTCCTTTATTTATATCACTAGATTCGTCTATACTATTATCCAATTGGATAGTATGTGCTCTTTCTTTTTCAGGCTTAGAATTCAATTCAACTATTTTTTCTCGCTGATTATCAGCTTTAAAATCGATAGCCAATAGATTTTCACTTTCCTCAATAACTTCCGTTGAATTGAGATGACTATCGGTTGAATTAAAAAAATATGCTATAGAAGAAACAGAAAGGATTGATATTAAAGCTAAACTTAAGTATAAAGCTTTACGACTTTTTTTCTCAGAAGCCACAACTGCAGACATTATTTTAGAAACGTCAACGCTTTCTTCTTTACTAAGAAAAGTTTCTTTTAGATGTTTTTCAAATTTATTATACTCCATAATTTTTTTCTTATTTATCCTGCCAGGTTCCTACTGTAAAGTGGTTTTTTTTTAAGAATTTCAATTAGTTTTTTTCTAGCTCTTGAAAGATTAGATCTTGAAGTACTTTCACCAATATCTAACATTTCACCTATTTCTTTATGGTCAAATCCCTCTATTACATACAAGTTAAAAACTGTATAATATATAGGAGGAAGCTCTTTTACTATAAGTAATAGATCATCATAATTTAGAGATTCATAAATTTCAGCCTCAATGGGTGGCAAAATATATTCCCCATTATCACTGATTGATTGGTATTGGAACTTTGATTTTTTGATTAGATTTAACGAACAGTTTACTGCGATTCTCCTGATCCAAGCGTCAAAAACTCCTTTACCTTTGAAATTCTCCAGATATCTAAACACATTTATAAACGTATCTTGAAGCGCATCTTGAGCCAGATGTATATCTTTAGTATACCTCTTACATAAGGGCAAGAGTTTTGGCCCAAAATGCGCAACAAGTTTTGTTTGAGATTTCCTATCTCCTTTCAAACATTGTTTTAATATGTTATCTATATCTTTCAAAAATTAATTAGAGTATTTTATAGTTAAAGTTAAATTATTAATTCTACAAACTAAACTCTTGGACGTATATTAAACATCCATTTATATCATTAACAAGTAAATAGTAATCTCCTGAAGGTAATTCTTCTAATCCATATTGATCGAAAATATTATCTGTAGATACCACAAATGCATCACCTAACTCACATTCACAGCTAAAATCATTATAGTCAACTTCTATATATCCATCTATGCATGTATCACAAGTTGGTGGGCTAGTTAAAGTTATATCAATCCCCTCTGCATATGGCAACTCATACTCAAGTGTTCCATCACAGCCAAATTGACTTGTATAATCTATTAAGCCTGAGAAATTATCTGGAAAATCTTCGATCAAATCAAGATATAGAAATTGGTGGGTAATTGATACAACAATATCTTGGTCAAAAATCTGAAAAACTTGAAAATATGAAGAATCTTCACAGAATGTATTTATAATCTCATATTCAAATTCACCCCCAGGCAAAACATCAATCGAGCCTATAAAATCACATAATCCATTATTAGTTGATGCAGTATAAGTTCCCACTTCGCTTGCCCATAAGCTTCCTCCTGTTACTGAAGATCCGTCTGGTAAAAACCATATAACGGAAGCAGTATCGATAGGGCACCAATTACAATCAATGTATAAGTAGATAGACTCATCATCACATAATATTGGAAATTCTACATTTTGAGTATTAATAGGTAAAAATTCAGTACCAATCTGAGATCCAACAAATGCTGATTCTTCAGCTGTGCATCCATTAACATCAGTGACGGTAACAGAATAATCTCCTTCTATAAAAATTTCAATAAATCCATTACCATTATCAATAAATGAAGGGCCATCCCAATTATAAGAATAAGGTTGAGTTCCCCCAAAAGCATTGGTGAACATTCCTCCATTTTCGAAACATGATATTTCAAAATATTCAAGTTCTAGACCTAGCTCTTGTGACACTTCTACATCTTCACAAACTACTAATGAACATTCTGTTATTGGCTCAGTAATTGTAACACAATAAAATCCATTTTCAGAAACTTCAATTACTTCCGTTGTTGAACCATTACTCCATTCATATTCATAATCAGTTACAGATCCATCTATATTGATAGTTACAATATTAATTCCCCCACAAATATTAGGTGTTTCTTGAGTAATGTAAGGCTCTATATCACAATCCACACATACTTCAAATGTGATATTAGCAAGATTTTGCGAATTAACTTCAATAACTTCACTTTGAATTCCATTATCAGGATTTAATGCAAATAATTCACCTTCAGGGAAAGTAACACAATTTATTTCTTGTACTTCTATTTCAAATACACCATTAGCATCGGTAAAATATTTTTCAGTAATATTCTCAAATACAAGATACACAGGTGCTTCAGGCAAAGGCTCACCTTCACATAAAACAATTCCTGAATATACTGCAGTAGAACTTTCAATTACAAAAGGATCAAGTACTGTATTTTCTGTAAAAGGGCCCAAAGTAGTAGTATATACAGGTTCATCACAACCAGGTGCAAACACACAGAATGTTAGCTGTTGATTCTTGGGCATCTTTCCTGAGAATTCTCCATCTCCATTAGTATATCCTGCTCCACACATTCCATTAACTTTGACTAATACGTAAAAACCTACTTGCGGATTACCACTTTGATCAACCACAGTACCAGTTACATTAATCAAAGGAAAAGGTGCATCACAATTCCAAAAACTAAAGTGAGAAACCTCAGCTACATAATTTCCATCAATTAATTCTGCACTACCCTCTTCTATCCAGTTCCCACCAACTTCATCGAATGACCAAGTAGGAATAAACTGAGGTGCAACATCTTTTAAATTGTCATCAACAGCAAACGTTAATGTTGCTGGTGAACCTGCTTTTAATTGAAGTTCGTTGTCGTCTTTATCTCTTAATTCAACAGCAACCATTGAAAATGATTCTAAAATCACTGTAATTCCTCTATCGTCAAGTCCTATTAAGTTACCTGGCATTACTTCGTGGGATAGTGCCTCTTCAGGATTTATTCTTTTTGCATAGACAGTTACAGTTCCATTGTATTCTTCACCGCTATTACTGACAAAAGAATTTTGTTGAAATTTAATATTTCCACCACCATCAATAC
>CAZMKA010000034.1:0-26843 GCA_964566605.1 uncultured Saprospiraceae bacterium
CGGAGAGTTTGATGAAACTATCAAATCTCAATTTTGGTTTAAAGACATCATTCTTTCCATCACCATTCGGAGAAAAAGCATTGGGCATAAATACAGAAGAAACAGGCTCTACATCAATAAATTGTGTCAATGTATCAGTGCACCCACTAGGATGAATAACTATCAAATCTACTTGTTGTAATCCGGTATCTTGAAACATGTAAGTTATATTAGGCTGAAAATAAGAATCTTCATTGTTAATGATATACTGCCATGAAATTGCATCCAATGATTCGTTAGTAATACTAACAAGTGAATTATTATTAGTAACAACATCAGGTGTATAAGAGAAATCAGCTACTGGACTTTCCAAAGTTTGGATAAGAAAAGGAAAAAAGTCACTGGTGTAACATCCCAATGGTGACGTTATTTCTAATCCAATAGAAAATTGACCCAAATCATCATAAATATGTGTAGGACTTATTACCGTATCTTGATTTCCATCACCAAAATCCCATAAAATATCATAAGCATCACTTATTGGCGTTGATAAATTATTGAATTTAATAGATGCAGGTAAGCAACCAACGAAGGTGTTAGGTTGTATTATAACTTCTGCAGGGATAGGGAAATATGAAATAGCAATTAATGTATCATCGACACATGTATTTATATCTTCTACTGTTAATCTCACATTCTTAATGTCGGGCTCTTCAAATATAAAGGAATGATCCGCTTGAAATACGGTATCTTCTTGGTTTAAATCATATTCCCAATTGGTAATAATATCTGAACCAGAAAAAGATAAATCTACAAAGTCTACAGGTCCTGCATCTCAAGTATCATATTGAGCATCAAAATTAGCAATAATCTCAGGACGTATTTCTATAAATAATTTTGCAGTATCTTGACACCCTGTAGAATTAGGATTAATGATTAGTTGTCCAAAATAATCTCCTACATCAGGGAAGCTTATCAGTGGGTTTTCTTCTCCTGATGTAACTACTGACCCATTGATATCAAATTCCCATAAATATTCTTCAATGAAAGCTTTATCTTCACTAAGATTTTCGAACTGCACATCAAATTCTCCACAAGATCTAATCAAGAATTCTTGTTCTTTTATTACCTCATCATTACCAACATTCGCACTTATAATAATCTGGCATTCAGCTACATTGAATTGGAAATCTCTCCGAATTTCACTTAATAATTGGCCGTTATAAAACTCTTTCACACATATGCCAATTACATGCTGACCTATGATTTGTGGATTTGAAGTCAAAAGACCTGTAAATGCATTTAGATTTGAATTCGATCCAGTTCCTAGTTGCTCATTAACCGTAAATGTTGGTGGAACAAAAACAACTTCATCATAAAGAGGCAAACAATTAGTCGGATTTGGAGTAACACCATCACAAGATGTGGGATCACCAGGATTACCGGCAGATCCAACAGTTCCACCAGAAGTCAAAGGTGTACAAAACTCGTATACAAGTGTATGTCCTTCATTATCAGTTGCGGAGTGGTCAAAAGCCAAAGGAGTTTCTGCACAAATTACTATTGGCGGAAAATTATTAAATGTAGGTGAATCATTACAAATCTGTTGAGCTAGAGGACTTATTTCTACTTGAAATGCAGCACCTGTTTCACCTGGTTCAAGTATATTTACTATAGTGTTATTTCTACAACATCTTTGATAAGAAATTAAATATGAATCCGATATAATATCTAGAGTTACTTCAAAGATATAAGTACCTTTTTCTACACATACTTCTTCAGGTTCTTCAACACAAGGATCATCATTAATTTCTAAGTTAATAATTTGTTGTACTGGTTGAGATTCATTTTGGACGAAAGTCCAATTACTTCCTGAACCACGATAAATTCCAAAAGTTGCTGGAGAATCAAAGTTCGCACCATCCGAGTAACAATCCCTATACATATTGAATGTAATTCTGTATGTTGCCTCAGGAACGGCGCCGCTACTATCAATGCCAAGACAGTCATAGTATACTTCTCCTCCTATAATGTGACGCGAGTTTATTGTCTGAAGTGAAGAAACTCCAATTACAACTATTAACAGAAATAATTTAAATGTTTTCATGTATTATAATATTACATTAAAAGTATAACATCTTTTTCAAAAAAATAGTACAATTATCACTAATAAAACCTTTGAATGTCTTTGCAATGAACAATTTAAGGTTTTCATTTACTTAAAAGCACGTTAATGAAATTCAACATTAACATCAATCTCATTTTTATCGTCCAAATAATAATTTCATTTTATTACCGTTCATTTTGAAAAGCGAAATAATCTTCATTTACAATAATTTTTAATAATGCTGCTTTTGCGCAATGAAAACTTTCCTATATGAATCATGACACTATTATTAATGATTGTGCTGCTAGATTAATGAATGGCAACGTAATTTTATTTCCAAGCGACACTAATTGGTCAATAGGTTGTTTTTTAAATAACTATGAAGCAATCAAAAAGTTTAGAAGTATTAACAAAAACAAGGCATTTGATGAGGTTTTATTAGTCAACAGCATTGACATGTTAAAAAAATATATACCTCAAATTCATCCGAGAGTTGAAACTTTACTGAGTTATAATAAAAGACCACTTACAATTCTTTATGATAACTTACCAAAATTACCATTTATTGACGATTATCAACAGAATAAATTAGCTATTAGATTAGTACATAATTCTTTTTGTTTAAACCTTATAAATCAAACAGATACACCAATTCTATCTATAGACTTAATACACACGAATCCTTACAAAAGTATAAGTAAAAAGGACATTCCCAATAATCTTACTTCACAAGTAGATTACGTATGTAATTTAGAGAACATGATTCTTAAAGAACAAAAGCCATCAGTAATGGTAAGTTTCGATCAAGAAGGTGATTTACATATTCTCCGGCCATGATCAGCCAATAACATTCTTTTTCAAAGCTTTGAATTCGGATTCTGTAATAATTCCTTTTTCCTTCATTTCTTGTAATTTAAGAATTTTGGAAATAGGATCATTTTCATCAGGAAGAGGATCTTTAAGTACTTTTTTAGCTTTAGTAGCCTTTGTATCTTTAGGTGTAGATTCTTTTTTAATACTCTTTTCTACTTCTTCTTTACCTTCATTCACTTTTTCTTCATCCATGTCCTTAGCAATAACTTTGCCTTTCTCAAACTGCTCATCATAGAATTTTTTAACCCGGCTAGGTTCGAAATCTAAAAATGTTCCTCCACTTTCAAAATGCTTTCTGAACACTTGTCCCAAAGCAAAAGAGCTTGCCCCCGAAAGAACACTCATAGTAATTCCACCTAGTATAGTTCCCACACCTGGAATAAATTTAACCGCTCTTGCACCTAACCTAGCTAAACCTGAACTGGTCAAAGCTGTAATTGAAGCTTTCCCAGCTTGTTCGCTAAAATCAATGTCATATACTTTAGCAAGTTGTCGAATCATATCTAGTTGAATAGCACTTACCGCAAAGAAATCAGCAATAGGAACTGGTATAAGTCCTGCGCCCATCGACCATATCATATGATTTTGAATTATCGAATCTGATTTCTCTGATGCTGTTTTATTTTCTTGCATTATTAATCTTTTATATATTTTATCTATCATTTTAATCCTTTTATAATTAAACTGAAATACACTTATTCTAGTTTCTTTAAACGATAAATATATATAAATGTCAAGGAATTTTGGACGAAAGTCCCATTTTACAATGCAAACCCCAATTCTAAACTTATGGATTGTTTAAAAATAAAAAAAAGATGTATCTTTTATTCATATAACCAATGAACATTGGATGATAATATTAAATTTGCAGTGTGAGCGAAATACCATATATACATAGAGACATAAGTTGGCTTAGTTTTAATTATAGAGTACTTCAAGAAGCCAAAGACCCTTCTGTACCTTTGTTAGAAAGGCTGAAGTTTCTAGCTATTTATTCAAATAACTTAGATGAATTTTTTCGTGTTAGAATAGCTAACCATAGAAACTTATATAGAGTAGGAAAAAAAACAAAGAAAGAACTCGAGTTTCCACCTGAAAAAATGTTGATAAAGTTACTTTCTATTGTGAAAGAACAACAAGAGGAATTCAGTCATATTTATGAAAATATGATTGTACCCAAACTTAGTAATCATGGCATTCATATTATTCGAATGCTCGACTTGAATACTAATCAAAGATTATTTGTAGAGAATTATTTCGCTGACAAGTTATTACCTTTTGTCCAACCTGTTCTATTGATAGGAAATAAGATTAAGCCATTCTTAAACAACAGAGCACTATATCTTGCGATAATCTTAAAAGATAAGTCAAAACAAAATCCTAAAAATAATTATGCGATTGTAAAAATTCCCAGCGATCATGTTGATAGATTCTTGGTGTTACCTAATGATGACCCTCAACATAATTATGTGATTTTATTAGATGACATCGTAAGAAACAGTTTGCCATTAATTTTTCCTGGCTATGATATTGTAGAAAGTTATTCTATTAAACTTACGCGTGATGCTGATTTATATATTGATGATGAATTTTCAGGAGATTTAATTTCAAAGATTAGAAAATCATTATCAAAGAGGCATATTGGTCCAGCTGCTAGACTTATTTATGATAGAGAAATACCTGACTACTTTTTACATTTCCTTACGGAAGTATTAGAATTAACTAACTATGACTTATTACCTGAGGGTAGATACCACAATAATTCAGATTTTTTCTCTTTCCCAAATTTTGGAAAAAACTATCTAGTTAACACTCCATTGCCGCCTGTTGAATATAAACCTCTTGAAGAGAGTAAAGATTTCTTTGAATCAATAAGAAAAAAGGATCATATAATTAATCCACCTTTTCATTCATATGAAAGTGTTGTTAAGTTTTTTGAGGAAGCTTCAAAAGATCCATTTGTCACTCATATAAAGATTGTTCAATATAGAGTTTCTAAAAAGTCACGAATTATGTCTGCTCTATCAAAGGCAGTAAAACAAGGTAAAAACGTTAGTGCATTTATAGAGGTGAAAGCACGATTCGATGAAGAGAACAATTTGATATGGGGTGAATATTTAGAGAAAGCAGGTGTACAAGTTAATTATTCTATGCCAGGCCTCAAAGTCCATGCTAAGATGGCAATGATACGTAGAATAGAGAATGGAAAACCAATGATTTACACTTACTTAAGTACAGGTAATTTCCATGAGGACACAGCTAAGATTTACACAGATATGGGGATTTTTACCGCTAATAAAAAAATCAATAATGAAGTAATACGTGTTTTTTCTTATCTCGAAACAAAGAAAAAACCCGATGATAAATTCAAGCATTTACTTGTAGGTCAATTTGGTCTTAAGAAGAACTTACTTAAGCTAATTTCGCAGGAAATTAAAAATGCTGAGGAAGGCTTTGAAGCTTCAATTATTCTAAAATTGAACAGTATTCAAGACAAAGAAATGATTGACGCTTTATATAAAGCAAGTCAAGCTGGGGTTAAAATCACTATTATATGTAGAGGAATATGTAGTATTGTTGCAGGTATTCAGGGTATATCTGATAATATTTCTACTTTCAGCATAGTAGATCGTTTTTTAGAACATAGTAGAGTTTATATCTTTAATAACAAAGGAAAAGAAAAGATTTATGTTTCGTCTGCAGACTGGATGACTCGTAATTTAGAACATCGTGTTGAAACTGCAATACCAATCTATGATGAAGACATAAGATATATTATTAAAATGCTTATTCGCTTACAACTTAACGATAATATAAAAGCACGTTCATTACATTTGAACGAAATAAATACATATAAAAAATCAACTGACGACTTAGCCATTCGCTCACAACACGAAAGGTATTACTATATAAAAAGGCTCACTGAGCGTCTTAGCAAATAAATTCACATGTTAGATTTAATTTCTCCTATAGATGGAAGATATTCCGTTAAAACTAAAGCGCTTCAACAATATTTCTCAGAGTATGCTTTGATTAAGTATCGATTGAAAGTTGAGATTCTATATTTCGAAGCATTACATGAGTGTGGAATCCCGCAACTCGCCTCAGTAGATAAGAAAGCAATTGATAATATTAAACAGCAAATCTTAAACTTAAGCTTAGAACAAGCCTATAAAGTCAAGGAGATTGAAAAAGTCACGAATCACGATGTTAAAGCTGTTGAGTATTTCTTAAAAAATCTTTTAGTTGATAATGGGATTTCGGAAGAATTGGAATTTGTTCATTTTGGACTTACATCACAAGATATCAATAATACTGCTTTTCCCTTGATGATAAAAGATGCACTTAACCATGTTTTATTGCCGGCTATATTAGGATTTGTTGAGGGACTTATGTCCAAAGCTGAACAATGGAAAGGGATTCCTATGTTAGCTAGAACTCATGGACAAGCGGCCTCACCTACTACTCTTGGTAAAGAAATGAACGTTTTCGTATCTCGTCTTCAAAAACAAATAGGATTACTTGAAAATTTCGAATTTTATGGGAAATTTGGTGGAGCAACAGGAAATTTAAATGCACATAAAGTAAGTTATTCTAATGTTGATTGGATTGAATTTGCAAATAGCTTTTTAAAAGAAAAGCTAGAATTAGTAAGACATGACATAACAACCCAAATAGCTCACTATGATGACTTAGCAGAGTTGTTTCATATTCTTTCCAGAATTAACACCATTCTCATTGATTTGTCTCGTGATATGTGGTCTTATATAAGTATGGACTATTTTAAACAAAAAACAATAAAAGGTGAAGTTGGGTCTTCAGCAATGCCACATAAAGTCAATCCTATTGATTGGGAAAATGGCGAAGGTAATATGGGTGTTAGTAATGCTTTATTTCAATTTTTAGCAAATAAACTTCCTATATCAAGATTACAAAGAGATTTAACAGATAGTACTGTTTTAAGAAATGTTGGTGTACCTTTTGGGCATATGATAATTGCATTACAATCTCTAAATAAAGGCTTGAGTAAAGTTGTGTTAAATGAAGACAAACTTACCTCAGATTTAGATGCTAACTGGGCCGTCGTGGCTGAAGCAATACAAAATATATTGCGAAGAGAGAATGTAGAAAAACCATATGAAAAGTTAAAAGAACTAACAAGAGGAAGTATAATAACAGAGGATAAAATAAAAGCATTTATTGAAACTTTAGACATACCAGAAGCAGTTAAAGAAGAGATGAGAGTAATTTCTCCACATAACTATATTGGGTATTATTAAAACAATTAAATCATGTTAAATAAGTTTTTACGTAAATTAAGCAGAAAAACTAAAGAAATTCAAGAAAGCGAGACTTTCCAAAATCTTGAATCTAAACTAGAAGATATTTCAGAAAAAACAATTGAGAAATCCAAAGAGTTAATAGATGATCTCTCAAGTAATGATACTGTGCAAAAAGTTGTTAATAAATCTAAGGAGTTAATTGACGAGGTTAAGAATAATGAAGCTGTTAAGAATGCAGTTCAATCTACAAAAGACACATATGAATCAGTTAAACAAAATGAAAAAGTTCAACAAGTAATACATAAATCTAAAGAATACGTAGAAACGATAAAGGATAAAACAAGCGAAATGGTGGAAGAGGTAAAGAACAATGAAGCTGTAAAGTTTGCATTTACTGGTAACAATGAAGATAGCCAAGAAAATCAATCATTTTCAGAAGAAGAGTAATTTATTGAATCTAAAGGAGAAAAATATAAATTCTCAGCATTGTTAATTGCAAATGAAGCCTGTAACTGAATAAAGTCAAATAAACAATCTTTCAATAAATAGGATTTACCTTTAATATTTTTACTCGTATATAGGTACGGATTGTCTGGAAAGTACATCTTATATACTTCAGCGTTCACTAGTTTATCTTCTAGAATTTCCAAATTGTTTATGTTGTATTCATTTTGAAGAAGAAGAACAGGTTGTTTGATTTTATTTAAATCAATTTCACATTCCTTTTCATTTATTTCCAAATTATTTAAGGATCTTTTGAGCAAGAAGTTTTTTAAAATATTATTCTTCACTACTACATCATCGTAATTCAATTTTTCTATTGTTTCAATAGGATGTAGATCATAATTTTCAATAATTCCGTATTGAATACGCTTGTCACTTTCCATTGCTTTAAGTGCAATATTACCAGTATTACTCCTTGCATAAACTCCGAAGCTATGATCAGGATAGATACTTAAAATGTGATCAATAATCTGACTTACGTCTTTTGCTTCATTTACCCCCATAGTATATAAATGCCCTTCACTTCTTCCATGACCTCTAGAATCGAACGTAATAAAATTTACATCCAAAGTTGTCAGAGGTTTTAGGATAGGATAAACCCATTTCGTATTATACTTCAATGGATGAAGAACAATTACGGAATGTGCTGATGTTTCTTTATTATATTCACGTCCAAAAGGATAAATAAAATCACCATAAAGAATTAATGAGTCATGAGATAATACTTCTATTTTGTCATATCTTAATCCAAAATCCGCTGCAGTAGATCCAGATACTTCTCTTGATAATTTCACAAGAACTTTGGGAAGGACGTAAATAAAACCAACTATGCCTATTAATATTAGGATTGCTATAGATAGTCCAATTTTTCTAAAAGGGATTTTCATTTTAGTAATTATGGTGTGAAATTAGAAATCATTATTCATAATATTTATAAACGCTTTGTTAAAGCAAATATTTTTTATCTAATTTATGAATTGAAAATAATGAAAGTAATAAGATGTTATATAAATAATTGCTTAAAACAAGAAATAAATTACTTTTACTCTAAAAATGAAAATTTCGAAAACTAATTTTGTTGAAGTCAACTATCGTCTGAAAGAGGAAAAGGAAAGTGGCAAAGTAATAGAAGAGACTTTTGGCAAAGAACCATTAGGTTTTGTTTTTGGGGTTGGCATGATGATTCCAGGATTCGAAACGGAGATAGAAGGACTAGAAGCTAATGACAAGAAAAGTTTTCTAGTTATTGCAGAAGAAGCTTATGGACTATATAATGAAGACCAGATTGTTCCTATTCCAAAACAAAATTTTGGGTCTGATGAAGAGCAAAAGGAGCATCTATTTGAAGGAAATCAAATAGCTATGCATGATCAAGCGGGAAGACAGCATATTGGCTTGGTTAAAGAATTAAAAGATGACCAAGTTTTCATTGACTTTAATCATCCTATGGCTGGTCTAGACTTGTTTTTTGAAGTAGAAATACTTTCAATACGAGAAACAACTAGAGAAGAATTACAAGAAATGGGTTTACAATTTGAAGGATAAAATTATGATGAGATATTTAATATTCGGTTTAATACTAAGTTTAGGGTTTATTGCATGTAAAAATGAACCAACAATTAAAAAAGCTACCTATCCTGCTTTTTGGAGTGAAAACAATATTCCGACATTTGAAGATGGAATCATAACGAATACATCCGAAAAAATAGAAAATATTAAAGTTGCTCAAACAGCTTTTGTTCAAACAGAAAGATCATTTGATGAGATTCATAAATGGCATTTGGATGAGTTTAAAGCTAATGGTTGGAAGAATGTAAAGAATATAAGAAAAAACATTGGCCAAGATGATGAACATATGATTCTTGTTCATACTCAAGGGAAACTAAAGCACAGTATTACTGTCTTAAAGAACTCCATGGAAACACAACAGATTAAAACTGTTGTTGCGAAATTCAATGGGTAACCTTATAAGTTTACTATCGTTACGCCGTCACCACCGGATTCATATTCAGGGTGAAATACTTTTTTAATGTCTTTGTAATCTTTTGCGATTCTATGAACTTCTTTACGAAGAACACCACTACCGTGTCCATGAATAATTGTAAGTTCATGTGCATTAGATAAAATAGCTTTATCGAAAAACTCTTCAGTAATTCGAATGGCATCTTGCTTACTCATACCTCTTATATCAAGCTTAGTGGGTGTTTGGCTTTGATTACTAATTGCAGATCGCACACTTCTTGATCTATTAGTTTCAATAGGCTCTTTTGCAGGAACTAAGTCTTTTAACTTGGTCTGAATAGTCATATTACCAAATCTTAGTTCTGCTTTATTTTTACTAATCCATTCAATAACACCTACTTCACTATTAGAACCTATTCTTACAAAGTCTCCTTTTTTTAATTGATTTACATCAAAAGTAGATTTCTTAAGTAATCCTTCTTCCAGGCTTAATATTTCATTATGAACTTTAGCTCTATCTGCTTTTAATTTAGCAGCTAGTTTTTTAGCCTCATCAAGTTTCTTTTCTTCTCTTAATTCTCTTATCAGGTTTTCGAAAGCCTTATTTTGCTCTGATATGTCAACTAATGCAGATTCACGAGCTTCCATTTTTAATTTCTTTCGTCTTACATCCAGTTCTTTATGGAGTTGATTATATGTAGAAATTAATCTTTCAAGTTCTTTTTCTTTTGTTTCCAAAGTTTCCACCTTATTGTCAGCAGTCGCTTTTTCTTTTTGTAAGTTGACTAATAAATCTTCTACTTGGGTTGAACTCTTCCCTACTTTTTTTCTTGCATATTTCATTACATTTTCGGGAATGCCATTTTTATCAGCAATCTCAAAAGCAAATGAACTTCCAGGCTTACCAATTTTCATTTTGTAGGTAGGTTCCAAATTATCTTGGTCGAAAACCATTGCTCCATTAACAATGCCTTTTGTTTTGTAAGCGAATATTTTCAGATTACTATAATGTGTAGTAATAACACCATAAGCTCCCGATTTATTAAAAGAATGAAGCATTGATTCTGCTAAAGCTCCACCAAACTTAGGATCAGTTCCACTACCGAATTCATCAATCACCATAAGCGTTGATTGATTAACTACATTTAAACTTTCACCCATTATTTTTAGTCTACTGCTGTATGTAGATAAATCGTTTTCAATACTTTGCTGATCACCTATATCTGCAATAAACGTTTTAAAAAATCCTGGATTTGTATCTGGATGCACTGGAACTGGTATTCCACACTGAATCATAGTATGTAATAGAATTACACTTTTCATAAGTATAGACTTCCCACCTGCGTTGGGTCCACTTACAAGAAGAATTCTATTCTTTCCGTGTAAATCAAGGTTAAAAGGAATTGTTTCTTTGTTTTCCTTTTCATTTTTAAGTTTCAGTAGAGGGTGATAAGCGTCTTTAAAATGTAGTTTAGGCGAATCAATGATATTTGGAAATTCACCTTCAATCATACGTGCCCACTTAGCTTTAACAGCTATTATATCGATTTTTCGAATTAATTCGTGATAAGATTCTATATGAGGGATATAAGATCTGAGGTCAGTGCATAATTGTCTCAGGATTCTATTTATTTCTTGTCTGTATTCATTTTGAAAATTAAATAAGTCATTATTTAATTTAATAAGTGAGTCAGGTTCTAAAAATACCGTTTTACCAGTGGCGCTTTCATCATGAATTACTCCATTTATCTGTCTTTTGTTTTCTGCAGGCACAGATAATACTCTTCTACCGTTTCGATATGATTCAGCAGAATCTGTTAACATGTTTTTATCCTTATAAATTTTTATTAGCGAGTCAAATTCTTTATCGAGTTCTCGCATTTTAGATTGTATCCTTCTATTAATTTTAAGAAGTTCTGGCGAAGCATCAGGTCTTACATTACCTTCTTCATCTAAGACTTTACCAACTAGAGTAACTAAGCTTTTATCGTATACTACTTGTTCTGCTAAATTACTTAGCAATGGATATTCTTCGTTATTAAATAAGAATTTATAAAGTTGATCTCCAACGTGAATAGAATTATTGATTCGAAATAAGGATTCTATTTCTAATAAATAATTCTCTTTACTCAATAAAAACAAGTCATGATTTATGACAAAGAATTCACTTGAAGGAATGCGTTCTTCTTGTTGAAAGGAGCTAAAGTATTCTTTTGCTTTTTCTAACTCGTGGTTAATAAGACTGGGCGACTTTAAAAAATTGAGCTTTTCAAAGTAATCTTTTGTTTCATCTCCTTTGGACAACTCGATTAAAATATGTTTGATTTTGTCAAACTCTATTTTCTCAAAAAAACCTTCTGGTACAGTTTTAAACTTTTTACTCTTATTTGATCCCATTAATTTTTATCCTTAATACTTTCTTCAACAAATGATTTGTGAGAGTTTCTCAAAGATTTTAAGCTGAGTTCAGAGAATTCTCTTCTAAAGTAAATACCCGTACCCACTCGTTGTCTTCTTCCACCATCGATAAGTTCATAATCACTACGTCCGTAAACACGAATTTTTATTTTCTTATCGTTGTCTATAAAGTAATCTATTATAAAGTCTCCAGTCGCATAATTGTTTACCAATTGTTGTGTTTCATTCGCTCGTAAGAAATCTCCACCTAAGAGTACATCAATTTTATCATACTTAATTTTTGGATTTAATGTAAATCCAGCACCAGATGTTGTTTCATTAGCATAAGTTCTCACATCAACTTCAACATCGTAAACAAGGCCATTTTCATCTAGAATAGTTTCCATAAGGGAAGAAACATAATTAGATAGTTGAGCAGAAAGAAGCTCTCCTATTATTACACCTACTGATGAGTTAACAGCAGAATTACTTATACTGGCTATAGGGTTATTGTACGGTAAGAAATTATTGAATATTAATAATGCTATAACTTGTCCTGTTAAACTAGCTGGGTCTTCTTTTAAAATTTGGAGTTTACTATTTACTACTGAAGCAAGATCCCCTGCAAGATTAGGGAATTCAATATTAAAATTGATTGCTGGGTTTAATAATTGTTCTGATAAATCCACAGTCAGTAATACTTCTGTCTCTTCACTTGCACTGCTTTGTAATTCTTCATTCCCACTTAAATACTCTGCCAAAAACACATCCAATGTTGTTCTTAGTGTTCGATATTTAGCTGAAATATTAATAATTGCATCAAGTGGTGGACCTGTCCAAGAAATATAGCCACCTTGCTCTATTGTAAATTGTTTCTTTATAAAATTTTCAATTGCAAAATCATAATACCCATTTTCGATATTATATGTACCGAACATGTTAATATCACCATTAGGGGATACAAATAATTGAATATCACCTGAACCAAATCCTTTTAATTGATGTCCAGTTGCAGCATCAAACAATACTGTCATTTCAGCTTGCTCAGTAACCGTAAGATTCATATTTACTGTTAAGCCTACATAGTATTTTTCTATCGTATTTTTATTCTGAGCTTCTTCTAGATCACTTAAAAATTCATCCCTTGAAACAATAGGTAAGAAACTATCATCTCTAGTAGAATTAGAATACGCAATAGGTAGTGTCATTTTTGTTTCCTTACCTGTAGTAGCATTAATATCTATTACTAAATCAGTAAATTTGCCTTCAAAATCAATGTCTGCTTTACCTTGCCCAAATCCATAATAACTAGAGTTATCATTTGAGTCTGTGTTCAAAAGGATAAACTCATCAGATTTAATATTTACATTAACACCAAGGTTTTGAAAGTTTTCATGCGTAAGACCACCAGTTATTATTGCTTCTTGTGAACGTGAATCAATTAATTTAGCGTCAGTGAAATCCACAAAATTCTTAGAAACTTTAAATATTGCGTCTTCAAAGGAATACTTAGTTCCTAGGTAAACTATTTCAGTGTACCCATCATCAATTTTCCCGATTCCTCTTGTATCCAAATCATCAAACTTACCATCAACATCAAGTTGTGCAGAAATGAGCCCTTGAGTGTTTACTATACTTCCATCTAGAAAAATTTCTAAAATCTGTAAAGGAAATTCATTTACATCTAACTGAGCATTCAACAATTTACTTTGTAATCCGTAATTTCCGTTTAGGTTCAGTACGTCTTTTTCATTGTTTAAATTTGCAGTATAATTAATCTTCTGACTCTCGAAGTCTGTAGTTGCATTAATATTTAATTGTCCTAGTAACTGATCACTCATCTTGAAATCTGTAATTTCAGTTTCAATAAATAATCCAGTTTGCTCGAAAATATTAGTGAATGATACCGTGGCCTCTGTATTACCTGATAACTTAATGTCATCATTGGCTATAAACTCATTAACAATGGCCAATGGTACATCTGAAATTTTAGCTTCGACTCCTTTATTATCATTTATTGAGCGTAATTTTATAAATCTATTTTCATCGCTGATATTGAAATTTTTAAGCTCAAGTTTATTTGCTCCAGTAATAAGTGCATTATTATTATCAAGCTTCCATGTACTTCTCAATAATTCAAAATTGAAGTTACTAAATTGAAATTCAACTTCATCGTCGTAAGGAAAAATCTCCCCTTCTATATCAATGTTTTCAATAGAATCCAAAGCATTATCCGCATAAATTTCAAAATGAATAGAATCATTAGTTAGTCGACTCGCTGTAATTAAATCAGAAATTTCATTATTAGCTATTTTAAAATTTGTTGTTTCTATGTTCAACAAACCAAATCTATCATCAAGATTAAATTCAGCATCTATCTTTTCTACAGCATAGACATCATATTCAAAAAATGGTGAGTGAAGTTCTACATTAAAACTATTCACATCATAATTTAAATCACCTTTAGCCTCAAGACTATCTATAAAAAGTTTGTCTGGAAGAAAAAAGTTGGCAAGATCACTAGCAGATGTAACATTCAAGCTAAAATCAGCATCAACATTACTTTTGGGGACACCCGAAACATAATTAATATTCTGTGTAAAATCAGGGTAATTATTCTTCAACAATGCGATGACGGCATCTGGCAATTCAGTTAATTTATAAATTCCTGTAATTTCTCCAGTTCCTATGTTACTATCCATAAATATCGAACGAATACCAGTGCTTTCAAGCGTGGAAGCTAAGGCTAAATGCCCAAAGTCTAGTGTATCATTTCCTCTTCGAATGACAATCTCATTACCTAAAGCAGAACCTATTATGTCATTAATATTCGATCCTTTTGCTTTAATATCAACTATTCCTTTTATGTAATCTATATCCTTCGAAAGGTTAATATTCTTAAGATTGATAGAATCGATATCAGCATTAAAATCATAAACTGGTACTTCACCAGTAAGATCAATACTTCCTTCAAAATCGAAATCTATATTTTTATCGTTAGAACTAAACTTACCATCAAATAGATTTTGTTCAAGTTTAGCATCAATTAGTCCATTATATTTATATCCATTGTAATCAAAAGAAATAAGTTCTCCACCTAATTCTGCGTATGCTTCATCTAATTCAAAACCTCTACCATTTTCAACATTTGCTGAAAAAGATAAATTTCCAAATTTGTCATTGCCAGCCCAAGTTTTTAAATCAAAATCATACAAATTCAATTTTCCTGAATAGCTAGCATTTTTACTACCTTGCTTAAGATTTAAACGCATATCCACATCTGCTCTACCTAAATCAGTCAATAAATCTCCATATGCAACGAAATCCTGATAATATCCATCGAATCGACCTGCAAAATTCAAAGTATTTAATTTGTAGAAATTCTGGGGAACTTGAAATCCTGGAATAATCTTATTTAATGTTGTTAAATCTGTATTCAACTCTTTGATTCCTACGTTAAGTAAGGTCTCATCTGGGCTAGTAATATCTCTTGCTATTATGGACCCTTCAAACTTTAGATTGTTTGTGATTTCTACTTTGAACTCACGCGCATTAAACGAATTAATCCTTCCTGTAAAAACTCCATTTAGTAAAATATTTTCATCTGAATTCTCAATAAAAAAGTTATTCTCTTTTAATTTTGGTGCAAAAAAGAAGAGATCAGAAACAGCAACTTTAGTTGACTTCATATTTCCATTGAGAATTACTTTGTCCACGAACTCTTTCCAATCCTCTATTTTCCGAAAACTGAACTTTAAATTTTCTCTTAACTGACTATCTTTTGTCTTGAGCACGAAGTTTTCAAATCCAGCTTTTCTTTTAGCAAAGTAAAATCGATCTGCGTTCATTTCTCTAATTTCAAGATCCCCTAAATTCATAGATAAATCTTCAATCACTCCTTCTACATAATAAGGCTCTTTTATATCTATCTTATTAGCATCTAATGTGACATTATTCACTCTAAAGTTTCTCGAGTTAAACTCGTTTGGATTGTATGTAGTTATTATTCCATCACGTTCATCTTTAATATGCATATCTGTATCTTTCATTGATAGCTTATTCAAATAAATATGAAATGGAACTTCATCGTTTTCTTTCTCTGGAAAAATGATTTCTTTTTCAGGGCTGTACGTTTTGACTTCAAGTTCTAGCCCGTCAATTAATAATGAACTTAAAGAAAAGTTTAAATTATGAATATCGAACGTATCAAAATTAGCAGTCATAGAACCTAATAAACCAATTTGTTCACTGCCTTTAACCTCATCGTTATTATTAAATCTGACATTATTTAACTTTAAACTGTGAAGGGAAATATTGAAGAAATTATCCTTTTTCTCTTTAGGTTCATTTATTGCATTGTTATCTAGAGAATCAACTGCAAAAGGATCAAAATCTTTATTTATTAGTTTCTTGAAATTATAAATAGGATCATCTATTGAGCGATATAAGTTTATTACTCCATTTTCTAACACAAGATCATTAGCATTAAATGATTTGTTATAGAAACTTCTTACTGAATTATAGAAATCTGAATAGATTGATTCAGCATAAATGAGTGTATCTTGAGAATGATCTTCAATATAAAGATCTTCTAATTTAAAACCTTTAAAGAGATTAATATCTACTTCGGATAAAGTAACTTTCGTGTCAAGCTTATTAGAAAGTATTTCAGTTGTTTTGTTAGCTAAGTAATTCTGAACTGAAGGAATTTTAAGAACAAAGTATAAGGAAATGAATAAAATTAAGAAGATAAAAAGTGCTATCCATATGAAGCGTATTGGCTTCATAATCTTTTTAATCAACTTTTGTTTTGGCATCATATTTTACTCTTGCCCTTTTGTTCTTCTTAAGTAACCAATAAATTAGCGTAAAAGTACATATATATCAATCGATTAACTATTTGTTAACTGATAATTTTTGAAAAAGATTGATAGTTGCTCTTGCTTCTTTTACATCATGAACTCTAAGAATTTTGGCACCTTGCTGAAGAGCTTTCAAATGTAGCACTGAAGTTCCATTCAGGCTTTCTTTTGGGGTTAACCCCAAAACTTTATAAATCATTGATTTCCTGCTTAATCCTACCAATACATATTTAGACAATAATTGCAAAAGATGTAAATTATTTAGAAGTTTATAGTTCTGATCAATTGTTTTGGAGAATCCAAAACCTGGATCAATTATTAGATTATCTAAACCATAAGATAATGCTAAAGAAATCTTCACTTTGAAAAATTCAATTAATTCAAGCATCAAGTTTTCATAATTCGTGTTAGATTGCATGGTAGAGGGAGTTCCATTCATATGCATCATTGTGTATGCTGGCTTATAACTAGAAATAGATTCCATCATATCTGAATCTAGATTCCCACTAGAAATATCATTTATTATGTGAACTCCTAAATCAAGAGTTTTAATAGCAGTTGAGCTATGGATTGTATCAATTGAAATTAGCGTTTCAGGATATTCTTTCTTTATAAATCGTACAATATTCTGTATTCTGTTCCATTCATCTTCAGGTGATATAACAAGAGCACCTGGACGCGAACTCATACCTCCTACATCCACTATTTCCGGTTCTAAATCCAAAACTTTTTTCACTTTAGCTTTCCATTCAGTATCAAAGAACTTGTTTCCATCATAAAACGAATCCGGAGTAATATTTAAAATTGCCATTATAACTGGCGTATGAAGATTTAATAATTTCCCTGCACAATTCAGGCTCATATGTTATGTTTAATTATAGTATAAACAATTATTACATTGTATTTTAATAAAAATATACAAAAATTGATTGAAGAATTTTCATGGAATTTTTCAGTTTCCTTTTAGCATTTCTTATCTTCGCGTTGATAACCCGAATCAATAGACGTCAAGATAACAATTCCTTAGAAGAATAGATAATTGAAACCTTACATTTATAACTAAGTTTTTGTAAAACCTTACGATTTTGAAAAAGAATAAAACGAAGAGAATTGTAGATATCATGTCTACAGTTATGGTATGTGTGGCTTGTGTATTAGGCTTTCAATTATACAAAGAATTAAATTTCCCTGCTGACAGTTCAACGGCAGATGTTTTACCTAAAATTCCTATCTTTCGATTCGGATTTGATGTCAACGACTTTAAATTTGAAGAAAAAACCATTAAACAAAATGAGTTTATATCAGACATTCTTCAAGATGAAGGAGTATCGTATCTAGACATTCATAATCTTGCTGAGAATTCAAAAGATGTTTTTGATGTAAGAAATTTACAAGCTGGTAAAAATTATGCAATTGTAAAAGATAGTTGCTCAACACCACAAGCACTCGTATATATTCCAAATAAATATAAGTACATTAAGTATAATTTACAAGATTCTCTCCATGCTGAAGTAGTTGAAAAAGAGATTGAGACATGCATTGAAATGGGAAGTGGAGTTTTAAAATCTTCGCTTTGGAATACTATGATTGATAATGATTTACCACCAGCATTAATAAGTAAAATGGAAGACGCTTTAGCATGGTCTATTGATTTTTACCACACACAAAATGATGATGAATATAAATTGATATACGAGAGAGAATATATTGATGGAGAAGCAGTAGGGGTTGGAAGATTAATCGGTGCATATTACAAAAACTACGATAATGAATATTATGCAATTCATTATGACAATGAAAATTATTCAGGTTACTATGACCTTGAAGGAAGACCTACCAAGAAAGCTTTCTTAAAGGCACCTGTAAAAATGGGAAGAATTTCGTCCAAGTATAATTTAAGAAGGTTTCATCCAGTGTTGAAAAGGACTAAAGCTCATAGAGGAACTGACTATGCAGCACCATACGGAACACCTATTTATGCCGTAGCTAATGGTGTTGTTACAAAAGTTTCTTACACAAAAGGTAATGGACGTTATGTAAAAATCAAACATGATAAAACCTACCAAACGCAATATCTTCACATGCAAAAATATGCATCTGGATTAAAATCAGGTATGCATGTAAAACAAGGACAAGTAATTGGATATGTTGGATCTACAGGATTAGCAACTGGGCCGCATGTTTGTTTTAGATTTTGGAAAAATGGAAAACAAATTAATCACCTTAAAGAAAATTTCCCTCCCTCAGAACCAATGCCAGTAGAAGAACTTGACGATTTTTATAAATACAGAGATGGGATTATTAAGCTGATTGATAACATAGGAAATAACCAATCTTCAATAGTTGCGGACTACGATACTGAAGTTATTCAAAATCCTTAGGTTACCCTTTCTTTAGTGTAAAAGAAAATGTAGAGCCCTCCCCTTTCTTACTTTTTACGTGAACGGTTTCATTGTGTGATTCAATGATATGTTTTACGATAGAAAGCCCAAGACCAGATCCACCTATGTTTCTGTTTCTAGACTTGTCTACTCTATAAAACCTATCAAATAAATGAGGCAGATGTTCTTCATCAATTCCTAGTCCATTATCAATAACTTCAATTAGAAAGTTATCCACCATATCATAAAACTTAATAGTACTTTTACCATCTTCTTTTCCGTATTTAATGGAATTTATAACTAAGTTACTAAGTACTTTTCGAATTGCTTCCTTATCTCCGTATGCTTGATATGAAGAAAGGTTTCCGTGAATTAAATTCAATGAAATATTCTTTTCAACTGTCATGAAACTCATGTCGTCTAATATCTCATTCGTCAAATCCAATATATTGAAACTAGAAAGTTCAATTATATTATTACCTGATTCTATTTTAGTAATCAGCTCTAAATCATTTACAATTTGGATTAGTCGTTCGGTGTTATTCGCTGCTTTACGTAAGAATTTAATTCGAATATTTTCATCTTCTACATCTTCAAGCAGTGTATGAATGTAACCTTGAACTGAAGTTAGAGGAGTTTTTAATTCGTGTGATATATTTCCTACATAGTCTTTTCTATATTGTTCAAGATCTTTTATTGACTGGACTTCCTTATTTTTATCTTCAACCCAATTAGCAACTTCTCCATTTAAATCCCCAAATACATCCGAGTTCAATTTAACATCTTCTTTGGTTTGAACTTGTCCTGGTTTTTTTCTAACTAAACTATATATTGGCTTTAATTTATTGGAAACGTATTTCTTGATAAAGTATCTTATTGTTATAAAGGTAAAAATGAATGTAACTAGAAATAGGGAGAAAATCTTTAATACAGAGAACCTTTCAAGTACAATATAATCGTGAAAAGAAGTAGCAATAACTGATATTCCAGTTATTATAATACTTATTACAATTATTAAATTTTGAGGGCTGTTATTCTGTTTCATTAATTGTGAATTTATAACCAATCCCTTTTACTGTTTTTATATAAGTACTTCCTATTTTTTCTCGTAACTTTCTTATATGAACATCTATTGTTCTATCACCCACAATTACATCCATTCCCCATACTTTATTCATGATTTTGTGTCTTTTAAATACTTTTTCTGGTTTTGAAGTAAGTAGAGCTAATAACTCAAATTCTTTCTTTGCTAAATCTATTTTCTTACCTTTTACAATAACACATATTTCTTCATGATCAAGGATCAGTTCACCTAATTCTTGTTTGGTTTGAATTCTTGATTTATCTAATCTTCTACTAAGCGCTTTTATTCTACTTTTAAAAACAGATGGCTTTAGTGGTTTCGAAATAAAATCATCAGCTCCTGAATCAAGCGCCATAATTTCAGTAAACTCTTCATTTCTTGCTGTAAGAAAAGCTATCAATGTTTCACTGAATTGATCACTTTCTCGAAGTTTCTTACATACTTCAATACCATTTAATTCAGGCATCATTACATCTAAAACTATAATATCCGGATTGAATTTAACAGCTTTTTTTAAAGCTATTTCACCATTTTTGGCCTTTTTAGTTTTATAGCCTTCTTTTTCTAAGTGATACTCAAGAAGCTCGAGAATATCAGGTTCGTCATCTACTATTAGGACTTTGATGTTTTTATCTTTCATTTGGTAGGATTAGTTTGATTTATTATTTTCAGACATTCCATCTATATGTTTATAAACTTTTTCATAAATTTCGAAAGCAAGATCAGGGTTAGCTTGTAGGATTTTAAGTTCATTCGTTATTGATGCAGTGTCAACATTATGAATTTGAGAAATTTCATGATAATATAATCTTCTTACGCTATCTCTTTCTACTACTCTGAATTTTAAAATCATTTCTTGAGCGATATGCATATCTGCTAGAATAGGAATAAGAACTTCTTTTTCTATCGTTATAGTAGGTTTAGTTTTATTACATGATAATATGAATAAAATTAAAAAGACTAAAAAGATATTAAGTAATTTACTCATTCAAAAACATTTTAGGGTAAATATAAAATCCAGGTTTTGCATTTTGAATAGAAACATCACTCCATTTCTCGCAATCAAACTTTACTTCAAAAACTCCTGCAGTTGGAATATTATCAGTAGGAATTTCTAGTTGGAATGCAAGATAACTTAACCCTGGATTATGAGCACAGACTAATACTGTACTCACATCAATATCAAGCCCATATACACAATCTATTAATTCTTCCTTAGAGGCATGATAAAGCTGATCTTCGTAACTAATACTATTATGCTGTAAACCATTTTCTTTCATCAGCTTAATGGTTTCTTTGGTCCTTTCAGAAGATGAACATAAAATTACTTCTAGTTTTATATTTAACTTTGATAATATCTCATTAAGATTGTTAGCCATCATAGGCGCATCTCTTTTTCCTCGATTGTTAAGCTTCCTTTTCTTATCAATAAGACCAGGTTCGCTCCAACTCGATTTGGCATGACGCATATAAATGACAGTTTTCATTTATCAGATATTATTTCTTTTTCCAACTATCTCTTAACATCACTGTTCTGTTGAATATTATATTCTCAGTTGTACTATCTTCATCAATTCTAAAATAACCTATTCTCATAAACTGAACGGTAGAACCTACAGGATATGTTTTCAAAGCAGGTTCCATAAATGCTTCACTGTTGATTTTCAATGATTGTTCATTTACTTCATCTATAAAATCGACACCTTCTGTTGTACCAGGAGCATCAACTTTAAATAAACGATCGTATTCGTTAATTGTACATTTTATAGCATGTTCTTGTGATACCCAGTGCAAAGTACCTTTAGCCTTTACACCTGATGTGTCACTACCACTTTTACTATCAGGATAATAACTACAAAGTATTTCTTTTATTTCTCCATTTTCATCTTTCACTACATCATCACAATGAATTATATAAGCATTTTTAAGCCTTACATTTCTTCCTGGAGATAACCTGAAAAATTTCTTAGGTGCATCTTCCATGAAATCAGCTCGCTCAATATATAGATGCTTAGAGAAAATTAAATCCCTCGTTCCATCAGCTTCATTTTCAGGATTATTAGTTGCAACTAATTTTTCACTTTTTCCAGCTTCGTAATTAGATATTGTTAACTTTATAGGATCAGTAACAACCATCATACGGTGTGTTACTTTGTTTAACTCTTCTTTTACGCAAGCTTCAAGCAAAGCTATTTCTTGCAGATTATTTCTCTTAGCAATACCAGTTTTTTCACAAAACAATCTTATTCCCGAAGCTGGATAGCCTCTTCTTCTCATTCCAGCAACTGTAGGCATTCTAGGATCATCCCAGCCGTTAACTAAGCCTTTTTCAACCAAAGCTTTAAGTTTTCGCTTACTTGTAATCATATAAGAAACATTCATCCTCGCAAATTCTCTTTGCTTCGAGGGATAGATGCCTAATTTTTCAATAAACCAGTTATAAAGTGGCCTATGATGTATAAATTCAAGTGAACACATACTGTGTGTTATTTCTTCAATGGAATCACTTTGCCCATGAGCAAAATCATACATTGGGTATATACACCACTTATCACCTGTTCTGTGATGCTTTTCATGCTTTATCCTATATATTAATGGATCACGCATTAACATATTAGTATGTGCCATATCGATTTTGGCACGCAACACTTTTTCACCTTCTTTAAATTCACCATCTTTCATAGCTCTAAAGAGCTTTAGATTCTCATCAACACTCCTATCTCTAAATGGACTATTCTCCCCTTTTTTTGTAGGTGTTCCTTTTAATTCAGCTATTTGCTCACTGCTTAAATCGTCAACATATGCAAAACCTTTTATAATTAGTTGTTCGGCAAAGTTGTATAACTGTTCAAAATAGTCAGAGGCGAAATAAATGTTATCCCACTCATAGCCTAACCATTGAATATCTTTCTGAATACTTTCTACAAATTTTGTCTCCTCAGTTGTAGGGTTTGTATCATCAAATCTTAAGTTCGTTTTTCCTCCATATTTCTGAGCAATTGAAAAATTCACCCATATCGCCTTAGTATGACCTATGTGTAAATATCCATTAGGTTCAGGAGGAAACCTAGTGTGTATTAAAGTATACTTACCAGCATTTAAATCATCTTCTATGATTTGTTCTAGAAAATTTAACGATTCTCTTTTCTCACTCATATATATTCATTTACATTCTGTCAGGCATTTGGATACCTAACAAATCAAATCCTTTTTCAAGTAATGACGCTGTTTTCATACCTAGTAAAACTCTGAATGATTTTGCATTTTCATCTTCAGCACCGAGTATTCTTACATCGTTGTACAATTTATGATATAATTTAGCAACATCATAACAATACATTGCTATGATTGAAGGATCATAATCATTAGCTGCTTTCTTCAACTTTTCAGGATAATCCAATAATTGCTTTATTAGTTCAACTTCTATATCTTCAAGATTAGTATAATTATCTGCCAATGAAAAATCTATTCCTTCTGCTTTTCTATTTATACTTTGAATTCTTACATAAGCATTCTGAACATAAGGTCCAGTAGTACCTTGCATATCAACAGAATCATTTGGATCAAAAACCATTCGCTTCTTTGGATTAACTTTTAAGATAAAAAACTTTAAAGCTCCAAGACCTATTCGTCTATAAATCTCTCCTCTTTCTTCTTTAGAAATTGATTCTGTTTCGCCTCTTTCAACAGCATTTGACTTAGCTGTAGAAATTACATCATTCATAAGATCGTCAGCATCTACAACAGTACCTTCTCGCGATTTCATTCGACCTGTTGTCAAGTCAACCATTCCGTATGACAAATGATGTAAATGATCACTGTATGATTCACCTAGCT
Source organism: uncultured Saprospiraceae bacterium (assembly GCA_964566605.1). Taxonomy (GTDB): domain Bacteria; phylum Bacteroidota; class Bacteroidia; order Chitinophagales; family Saprospiraceae; genus JAHDFB01. The sequence continues at coordinate 24,270 of CAZMKA010000034.1, forward strand.
TTTTCATTATTGCAAACAACGCATCGAAATGATAATTCTGTTCGTCTGCCACAACATAAACCATTCCATCTGCCTTAGTATCTTCGTAACGTAGTCTAGCTGTACCAATATCTTGCGTCATGTAAACCGAAGTTCCATCACTTCTTAATACTAGCTTATGATCAAGACCTACATCTTCTAAATCTATCCAAACACTATTATCCTCTTTTTTGTAGAAAATTCCTTTGGACAAACCTTCTTCTATAAGATCTTTTCCTAAACTATATGTTTCACTTTCATAATAATAAGAATCGAAATGTACATTAAGATTTTTATATGTTTCCTCAAACCCATCATACACCCATTGATTCATCTTTTGCCACAATGCTCTAGTTTCTTCATCCCCAGACTCCCATTTAAGAAGCATAGCTTTTGCTTGACTTCCCAGCGAACTATATTCGTTAAAATATTTGTTCTTAAAAGATTTGAAAAATTTCTCTGAATCTTCTTTATCGCTTTCAGAAAATAGCTCTTGGGCTATATCCGAATTTTGCCATTCTGTATATTCTTTTTTAAAGTGTTTCTCGAATTTTACATAATATTTCCCAACAAAATGATCCGACTTCATTTCACTTTCTTTGGGCGAAAGTCCCTCTCCAAACAATTTCCAAGCAAGCATGCTCTTACAAATCGCAATACCTCTGTCGTTTATTATTTGTGTCTTTATTACATTCGCTCCAGCCTCTTGAAGAATTTTTGAAGTCGACCAACCTAGTAAAATATTTCGTATATGCCCAAGGTGCAGAGGCTTATTAGTATTAGGTGATGAAAATTCAACAAGTATAGTTGAATCGATATAAGAGTGTTTCTTATTCATGTCGAATTCGTCAAAGGCTGCGAGCCAATACGAATTTTCAAATTTCAGATTCAAGAACCCTTTTACAATATTATATGAAGTCACAAAATCAATTGAATCAACTAAAGATTGACCTAACTTTTCTCCTAACTCTTGCGGATTTACTTTACATAATTTAATAAATGGAAAAAGTACAAAAGTAATGTCACCTTCGAATTCTTTCCTAGTTTCATTGAAGATCATTTTCTCCTCAATGTTAGTCAATTCATAAGTTTCCTTAAAAAATGACAAAATAGAATTATGTATGTTAGATGGAATTACCATAAATGTTACGTCAATTTGTTGATTTAATTTCAGTACAAAAGTAATTATTATTTAACGGCTTTTTTACATTCATAAGGAATGATATGCATTTTAGGAAAAGTGCTATTAAAATTCTTAGCGAATAGCTAAAATTAGATTTATATTTAGATGGGCTTAATATAGATTATTGAAATATCAAAGCAGTATTTTTTGATTTTGCAAAATAATATTTTGCTACATCATTTAAAACTTATGATTATTATTATAAAAATAATAACATTCACTTTATATTGAGCAAAAACTTGAATATCATTTAACTGATTATCAAATATTTATAAAAAAGTTAAAGATTCTATTTAACAGATTTATTTCATTTCGATTGGAAATGTTTAAAAAAGTGTTAATTTAGCAAAAGAAAAGGTGTAAATTTAATAATGTAAAGAATGTTCACAATGCCTTTTTACACAAAATAAAATTTAATTTGTTTGTCATAATTACAAAGGGTCTTAATTTATTAGGATCCTTTTTTATTTTCCAACAAACGCGATAGCCTTAATTTCTATTAATAATTCTGGATGTGGTAACTCTCTCACAGCAACAGTTGTCCTTGTAGGGCCTGTTTCTGCATTGAAATATTCTCCATATGCTTTATTATACTCTTTAAAGTCATTCATGTCAACAAGAAAACTAGTCACATCGACAAGGTCTGAAAGATCTAAATCTATCTTATTTAGATAAGTACGAATATTCTCGATAACAGCTTTTGTTTGTATATAAACATCACCTTTATAAGTCCCGTCTTCAAGTTTAGTTGAACCATCAATTGTATTATCAATTCTTCTACTACTAGTTCCGGATATATAAATGAAATCGCCTACCCGTTTAGTATGCGGATAAGCGCCTAGAGGTTTGGCTCTATCTGTATGAATTTTATTTATCATCAAGCTTATTTTGAATATACTTTAATATGTGGTCTAATTCTTCTTTATTTTCGGGAAATGAATAATCGTCACTACTGCATAATTCCAGCAGAATTTCATCTTGTCTTCTGCCTTGATTCATTGCCTCTTCATAAGAAAGATCTTCTTTGAAAGTAACTAAAGAGTATTTGGAGTAATATCCATCAGCTTCCTGCTCTAGCTTCATTTCAAGTTTCCTTTTTTCAATAAAGTTTTTATCATCAACCTTATCTTGCATTTCAATAAAATTATCTAATGCCAAGTCGGCAATTGCATCACAATTCTTTTTCCTTTCCTCTTGAAATTTGTTGCAAAAATCTAACCAATCATCACTTTTATAAGATTCTAGTAACTCATCAAAAACAAAAACATCTTCAAACGAAGCATTCATTCCTTGACCGTAAAAAGGTACAATTGCGTGAGCTGCATCACCTATAAGTAAAATCTTCCCTTTATGGTGCCAAGGATAGCATTTAA
>CAZMKA010000035.1:0-26776 GCA_964566605.1 uncultured Saprospiraceae bacterium
TGCAAATTTAAGTCAATTATTTTCTGCCTAAAACACAAAATTCTGGACAAGCCCTTGAATTACTCTCTAAAAGCCAACCCCACATCTTAATCCTTCAAATTAACCCATCAAAACATCTTAAAACTTGTTTTTTAGCTAAATCTTTCTACAAAAATCAAGCTATTAGGAGTTCATTAATTAGTTATTTCTTAAACCGCTTATTGCGGCCTGTAAACCATATTCAGGATTATTAATTAACCTGTAAAGTTATTTTAGGATATCAAAATGCATCGTTATCCCCTCCCTTTCTTAATAGTCCTTCAGATTTATATCTCTTTCCTTTCCATTTGCCTTATTCTGTGAGATTAAAATACATAATTTCAATTTAGAAATATATCCTCATATTTTATTTCAAGAATTTATATAATTTGCCAATTCTTATCTTTTATGTTTCTAAGATTCACTCTGTTACAATCCTATCCTATCTCTCACATCTCTCCTTTTGTCCATCACACGCGATAAATAAAAACCCTTCTAATGCCTTTCCATCATATTAAAATATATCGTTATTACCGCTTTTCTTCATCGCCCATCAGATTTATATCTCTTTCCTTCCCATTCCCTTATTTTGTAAGCATTACATATTTTCTAATTCCATTTTAGAATATATCCTTTTTCTTTAGATTAAGAATTAATCTGAATTTGCCAATTCTTTTTTTGTAAAACTCCTTTGTTATTGTCCTTTACTATTCCTCTACATCCCTCCATTTCTCCACCGCACGCACTAATAAAAATCCTTCAAGTTGCTTTCCTTCTATATCAAAGTGCATCGTTATCCCCCCCTTTCTTAATCGCCCTTCAGATTTATATCTCTTTCCTTCCCATTCGCCTTCACTTACCTCCATATCTTCCTTGAAATCGATTCCTTTTTTACCCCATGCCTTATACATCGCTTCTTTAGCTCCCCATAAAATATGTTTGTCCATTTTACTCTCTGCCCAATATTCTCTCTCCGCATGTTTAAACTTTATAGACAATCGCTCTATCTTCTCTACAATCTCTTGTATATCAATCCCCACATTATTCGGCGAGGCAATTACCGCTACTTTATCCAGCGAATGACTTATAGAAATTTGAAAAGAACTATCTTCTAAATAGGGCTTGCCATAAGAATCTTTCTTGCATACAGTCCTTTCTTTTCGGCCTGATAATTTATGAATTAACCAACGAGCAGCAACCCACTCTTTCTTCCGCGCGTTACTCATATTTTGAATCTCAGCTTTTTCAATCTCAGACAAAGCTAACTGCTCAAACAACTCAACGCTGTCATCTTCTATCTCCCAAACTGCGATTTCCCCTATGGGATATAATTTTTCGTGTAATATTATGGCCATATAGATTCCGATTAACACAAAGATATTACCTTTGGCGCCACAAAACAGTGTTCAAAGATGATACTTTCTGATAAAAAAATACTTAAAGCAATAGAAACAGGTGATATAGTGATAGAACCTTATGATCGAAGTTGCTTAGGAACTAACTCTTATGATGTACATCTAAGCAAATATTTGGCAGTTTATAAGGATGAAATCCTTGACGCTAAAAAACACAACCAAATAGAAGAAATCATTATTCCCGAAGAAGGTTTTGTGCTTCAACCAGGAACATTATACCTCGGTGTAACGCAAGAATATACTGAAACTCATAACTCAGTTCCTTTCCTAGAAGGAAAATCATCTATTGGAAGGTTAGGAATTGATATTCATGCAACAGCAGGTAAAGGAGATGTAGGATTTTGTAATACTTGGACTCTTGAAATTTCTTGCGTTCATCCCGTTCGCGTTTACGAAGGAATGCCAGTCGGCCAATTAATTTATTTCTGTGTAGAAGGTGAAATAGAAAATTATTACAATAAAAAGAAAAACGCTAAATACAATCAACGTACCATCAAACCCGTCGAATCCATGATGTGGAAAAATAAATTCTAAAAGAACATAAAAAAAGTGAAGATTCATAAGTCACTAAGCACCAGCTCAAGTGCCAACTATTGGTTGCTGAGTGTGATAGTTGAAGCAAAACCTAAAGGTCACTTAGCGCCAGTCGAAGTGCTACTTTCCCTCAAATCTCCTTTGCCACTCTAGCATACCTCCTATCAAGTTACGAACATTCTTATATCCATTCTGCTCCAAAAACTGCTTTGCCATTCCCGATCTTCCTCCACTTCTACAATACATTACAATTTCAGATTCTTTATCTTGATTGATTTCATTTAACCGTACTGGCAAACTACCTAGCGGAATTAATTGCCCACCGATGTTATATTCTTCATGTTCATATGGTTCTCTAACATCTATCCTTGTGACATTTTCTCCTGCTTCAATTCGCTCTTGAAGCTCATCTACCATTATATCCATACCTAAATTTAATTATTGATTTTTTGGGTAAAAATTATCTTAGTTGCAATCCTCAGGCTGTTCTTGACTGATGACTACATTAATACTCTCTCCTATATATATCCGACCGTCAGGCGTATAAGGTGGAAATTGATCCACGATATATGCACTTTCTCTATCCGTAACATTTCCTTGTTCACTAATAGTTCCCAATTTTAGTTTAGCTCCATCTTCCAATAAAAATGAAGCTGCCGCTAATGACTCGCATCTTAAATCAGGAATGCCCATTTCCAAACCTCTTTGCTCACTTAACACGAAATCAAGTGTTCCTCCTTTTTCAATTTTGACATTGTTTTTCCTTCCGTCGATGTCGACTACTAATTGCCCTTTATAATACACTTCAAGAATGTGATTCGGCTCACCTTGATCATAAGCATAACCTTTGATACGTGAACTTATTTTCATCATTGCAAGTTCCTTTCTCTTTTGCTCATATTCTCTTCCGTATAAATCAGGTAATGATTTTAAACGAATCTGGTCACTTTGATACTTTGTAATTGTGACATAAACCTTGCGGTTTTCCTTTACTTTCGAACTAGATTTAGGGTTCTGATTAATGATTATTCCTCCTGGCTTTCCTACAATGTGAGTACTATCATCTACGATAATCTGAAAGGTCTTATCTTCGGCAAGATCTTCCGCTTCCGAAATATGCATATCGATAAAATCAGGCAAGGTTAATTGCTGACCGTGGTTCGTATATGACCTTAGGAAAAAATGTAATATCAGAAACAGCACTAGTACTACTAGCGCCATATAAAGCAAGTTCTTTAAAAATACTTTTGTTGACAAGAATCTAAATGTTTAAGTTATAAAATTTCAGACTTCTTTCTCCTGACATTGATTTCCCGCAAATTCTAGAATTTTATCTATAAATTCGTACGGCTTATATCCATTCAATGCACATTGATGAAAAATACAAGTTGCTGGCGTCATGCCTGGTAAGGAATTTACCTCAATAATAATAGTTTCTGCCTTATTATTGTCGTAAATACGCACAAATGCATCAATTCGTGCATATCCTTTTACTTTTAATATGCGTGCTGCACGCTCTAAATCACCTTTCACCTGTTTGCTAATCTCCTCATAATCAATCTTATTTTTAGCAAATCTTGCTGGCGTAATGTTCTGTCCTTCTCCCGCTAAAAACTTCTCCTCCAAGGATAATATTTCTCCACTACTTAGCGCTTCACTCGGTTCAAACATTTCATATCTTATATTTCCCTCCTCATCCATATGCGTCAATAATCCTCCAGTTACTTCAAGAAAATGGTTTGCTTTTTCAGAAGTGATAAGGCTTTCGCCCAAAATTTTGGACTTTCGTGGAAATTCTTCATTGTCTGCTAAATCGAGAACACCTCGGATATTTTTATCAAGTGACTCTTCATCTCTGAATATTCCATCCAAATAAGCTGATAATTCTTCTTCTGTTTTGATCATCTTTACTGCACTCGAACATCCATCATCCACTGGCTTAAGTATAAAAGGAAACTCAAATGTGTTTTTGAATTTTTCCGCTACTTCATTTGTATTACTCTTATTGAGTAAAAGTTGATCCGCTGTAGTAAATCCATGTTCTTTCAGCGTTTGAAGTGTTCGGAATTTATCAATCGTTACATGCGATGATTCGTAATCGGATCCATTGTATGGAATCCCCGCAGCTTTTAATTTTTCTTGGATATTTCCATCTTCTCCTGGTCGTCCGTGTAATGCAATGAATACCAAATCTACTTTTTGGGCTAGAGCCCCAAAGTCTAATTTGATGGGTGCTTTTACGGCTTCAGTATTACTGTATTTTGACGTAATATCAATGTTGTTCTTACGGATTTCTTCTACAACTGGATGTACTTTGTAATTTAGAATCTTATCCCGAATATCATCCGCATTATCTTTCAAAAGCAAAGGAATTGGTATCTCATAAAGTTCATATCCTTGCTCATCACCTAGTAAAAATATTGGTATTGGATTGTATTTCGCTGATGAAGCTAACTTCTCATAGATGTTCCTTCCACTTTCTACACTAATATGCCTTTCAAAGGAATATCCTCCAAAAATAACGCCTACATTTTTCTTTGCTGTCTTTGTATTTTTCGCATTTGCAAGCATATCATCTAGTCGCACTAATAACTGCTCACTTACACCTTTGGTCGTTTCACTCATCATGCGCTCATTCAATGAATTTCGGATGATTAGTGTCAAAAATTGTGATGGATTCAACCCAATTTCCGCTGCTTGATGAAAGAAAAAAGAAGACGGTAACATGCCCGATGTTGTATTTGGGTCATTTAAGTAAATCTTGTCGTCGTCTCCATAGAATCCGTCAATTCTTGCATATACTTGGAAGTTCAGGAAACTGTAGAGTTTCTTGCATTCTTCAAGTATTCTAATCAGCTTGTTATCTTCTAAATCAATTGGTGTAATCTTTCGAGATAAACCCGGTAAATACTTCGACTTGTAATCGTAGAGTTCAGTTTGCTTAGCAATTTCTGTAGGTGGTAAAGCAATCACTTCTCCATTATCTTTTCGCATGACAATACACGAAAATTCTCGCCCTTTTATGAAGCCTTCTATTACCACTTTGGATTCTGTGAAATGACCTTCGATAAACACATCTTTTCCTTCAAGACATATTGTGTCTAATTCCGTGAGCAATTCATTTGGATGATAAATAGTTTGTCCATTTATATCCATGGGGAATCCTATCCCGCTTCTTAAATCGGTTATTTCTTGTATTTCTTTTATACGCTCTTCTGCAGTTAATGAATTCCACGAACTTGCTTCGATGTGTTGTTGAAAGAACGCATCGCTTATTTTTTGGGCGAAAGCCCCTTCTCCATTATCCTGCATCAAAATCGAAACACCTATCGATGAACCTTGATTTGCTGGACGAATAACCAATGGAAAACCTATCTCTTCTTTTGCTCGAGCATAAAATTCAGCAGCTGTTTCACGCTTCCAATCTTTCTTATTTATAACCAACATTTCAGGTACATCGAAACCCGCCATGCCCATAAGATGCTTTTGAATAGATTTATCCATACCCATAGCACTTGCCATAATTCCACTTCCCGTATACGGCATCAACACATTCTCGAGTAAAGATTGTATCACGCCATCCTCACCGAATTGGCCGTGAAGCGCAAGAAATGCTACATCGAAATAATCCTTGAACATCTCTGGACTAAGTACTTTTCCTACCGATGAAGGAATCTCTTTACTCGCATTGGGCAATGAGTCAATATAAACCTGGAAATTATGATCCGTTGGTGGGTGAAATTCAACAGGCGGATAAAAGTCCCGTATCGTTCCTTTATATACATATTCCCAGTCGAGCAAAATGAAATTCTTGTGACTATCAATAAAAATAGGCACCGCCTCGAATAACGACTTATTCAAGTTGTCATATACCGTACGACCACCAGCAAACGAAATTTCACGTTCTCTCGACGGTCCACCAAACAATATACCTACACGTATCATATATCCTTATTTCATTAATTCATCCCAGATTTCACATTCACCTAACTATAATCGCTTTCATAACGATTTTAGTATACATGCAAATATATTATAAAAATATGTAATTTGTATTATATTCATAATGTGAGATGATTGGTGAATGAGCCTAGAATGTATCCTTCTTATGTTCATTTCGAAATATGGTGTTTACATTCAAGCGGTTCATATTAATAACATAACTCAACTTTTCTTCTACCTTTGCACCTTATCAATCAACTTCTGATCAATCAATGAAGTTTAATAAAGAAGTATTTCGTCTTGCCATACCTAATATTATTAGTAATGTTTCAGTTCCACTCATTTCTTCTGTGGATACCGCACTTATGGGACATCAGTCGACGAGTAACCTTGCCGCCGTTGCTGCTTCGTCTATGATTTTCAATTTCTTGTATTGGAATTTTGGGTTTTTAAGAATGGGGACTACTGGGCTTGTGGCACAAGCTTACGGAAGGAACGATGATAATGAACGCTCTAGGGTGTTTTTTCAAGCTGTACTTATCTCACTTATCATAAGTTCTTTGTTGTTAATACTGCAGGTTCCGCTTGGTTTTACGGCTATGAAGTTGATGAATCTTGAAGGTGATTTAGTGGGATTAGCGTCTGAATATTACAATGTCAGAATATGGGATGCGCCAGCTACCTTGATGATTTATATAATCATGGCATGGTTCTTCGGAAACCAAAATGCATTTATTCCTTTACTTCTTACCATCGTGATAAATATCGTGAATATAGTTACAAGCGTGATTTTTGTTCGCTATATGGACATGGGAATTGGTGGCGTTGCATTAGGTTCAGTGATAGGAAATTATGCGGGACTTTTTGTGGGACTGATTGCTATAGCTTGGAAAATGCCAGTTTTATGGGGGATGATAAAGGATTTGAAGAGCGGATTTTTACGCTTTTTTCAAGTTAACAAGGATATTTTTATTCGGACTGTCATGTTATCCTGTACCTTTTTTATGCTGTATTCTCAAAGTGTAACTTTTGGTGAACTTCCATTAGCTGTCATGGCTATTATGCTTCAATTTATCAATTGGATGTCTTATGCGATTGATGGATTTGCATATGCTTGTGAATCATTAGTTGGTAAATATGTGGGAGCTAAAAATGAAGCTAAACTAAAGCAAACTATTGCAGATTGTTTTATTTACGCTGCTATTTTTGCATTGTTATTTAGCATCGCTTATGGCGTTTTTACACCTCAACTTAGTAAAGTTTTTACATCGGATTCATCAGTGATAGATTATTTGATTAGTCTGCGTTGGTGGCTGTTTCTTATTCCATTGGTAGGATTCCCGAGCTATATTTGGGATGGTATTTTTGTTGGACTCACGGCTTCGAAAGCTATGCGAAATACAATGGCACTTTCTTTTGGATTCTTTCTTAGTACCTATTACGGTACAAAGAACTTAATAGGATTTGAGAGCCTTATCTTGGGATTAGTCGTTTATTTGATTGCTAGGGCTATTGCCCAAAATTACTTGTATTTTAAGAAAGGTATTAAATTATCTTAAGATGTCTTTTGGGCTCGAGCCCAAAAATTAAAAAGTGATTATTCTGCCTTTTTAACAGCATACTTTTTCAAGGTGTCCAAGTCAATAATCTGCAATGCATTCTTATGCGTGGATTCCAAAATAACAGGACATGATATACCTGCCGCTTCTGCTTCTTTCCATCTTACAGCGCAAAGACACCACTGATCTCCAGCTTTAAGACCAGGGAAATTAAACCTTGGATTCGGTGTGATAAGATCGTTTCCACAAGAAGATGAATAATTTAGAAACTCATCAGTCATAATTGCACATACCACATGAACGCCGTAGTCTTGAGGTCCTGTATTGCAAAAGCCGTCTCTGTAAAATCCAGTCATAGGTTTATAACAACACGCTTCAAGTTTTCCGCCTAGAACATTGACTGGTGGTTCTTGATCCCCCGATAAAAAAGATGTAATCATTAGTAGCATGAATTTTATTGTAAACATGTGAATGTAACAAAGTTAAAAAGATTAGGTTGTGAATAAAATCTTACCCCACGGTAATAGTATAGTCACTATCAACAAATAGGTACAACCCTTTATCTTTTATTTATGAGTCTTCTTAACTACTTATCCATTTGAACTCGTATTGCTTTTCAGGAATAGTTATTCTAGAAGCAATCCTAGTTAATCGATCAGGTAGTGCCATGATATAATCTCTTCCTCGCTCTGCAGCATCAGTTAAATTTGTCATATTTCCTATTTCCCATGAATCGATTAAGGATTTCAAAATATTTACATAATCTTCCGATGTATAAACACCTATTCGCTGTGCAGCATCAGAAAAATGACTAAATAATTCACCTATTTCTTGACCACATTGTCTCATAAAATGTGCTGGCATTACAATCTTCTTACGCATCATATCTTCGAATGCTAACATCATCTCACTAGGATCAATTTCGAAAATTCTATTTACAAAATCCATATAAGCTGAAGCGTGTCTTGCTTCGTCTGCTGCAATTGTATTATTTATTTTGGCAAGATGAGGATTACCTGTTTTACGAACTAGTCGAGCAACACGTCTGTGAGAAATATTAGTTGCTAATTCTTGGAAACTCGTATATATAAAGTTGCGATATGGATCTCTATCCGTTCCTATATCGAACCCATCACTAATTAAATATTGAGTTGAAATCTCAAGTTGTTTCATGTCAACTCGACCACACAGGTATAAATATTTATTCAATAAATCACCATGTCTATTCTCTTCCGCTGTCCATGAACTCACCCATTTTCCCCAGCCATTCTTCTCTTTGTTATTGACTCCTTCTACTTGCATTAACCAAGATTCGTACGTTGGTAATGCTTCCTCTGTGATTGTATCACCTATTAAAACGGCTAATAAATCATAATCCATTTCCTTCGCAAGTGCTTGTAATTCCTCTACTTCATCAAAAAAACTTTCATCTCTTGAATCAGGCAGTAAATCGGACGGTTGCCAATTTTCTTCTATCGGTTTTAAGTATTTGCTCATTAAATCTCCCATAGATTTTTCAATAGTGCTCATTACCTCTAATCTTATATTCTTTAAACTCATCTATGATTTTTTTAAATTGTAGCAAATGTACTAAAGTTGTATTAACTTAAAGTCAAGTAGAGGGTTTTACAAAAAACAATAACATAACAAATGAAAATTCAGTAATACCTTAGAAGCAATTGAAAAAAACATCTATTTTTGGTGCTTACAAATCACAAGTTATGAAGCAATTTTTACTATTAATCTTTACCTGTTTATTTTTTCAAGTTGAAGCCCAATATTGTACACCCGCATACAATCCAGACCCTAGTGTTCATATTCATAATTTCAATTTGGGAGACATCGTAAATAGAAATTCTTTTTATGATGAAACACAATCATACACTTTTCATACTGATATAACTACTGATCTTGAAATAGGAAGAACATATCCCTTGACTGCTTCAGGAGAAGTTACTGCTGGAATAAAAGGTGACTGGGCGATATGGATAGATTTCGATGACAATAGAGTTTTTAGTTCCGAGGAAAGAGTGTGGACGGATCTTGATGTTAGATCAACAGCAGGCTTACTAACAATACCTGATGATCCAAGCATAGAAGGGGAGCGTAGAATGCGTGTTTCTTATGTTTGGACTTCTCAAGAGCTTGATCCATGTGGTGAATATAATAATGGAGAAACGGAAGATTATACGGTCACCTTTGTAAGTAATCTTGTAGAATCAGACTATTATTGTTATCCTTATGATGCATTGGATACAGATGCGTTTTACATCAATGATTTTACTTTTGGAAACCTAGAAAACATGAATTCTGGAAACAATGAATTCAACTATTCGATATATTCGGCGGATGATTTTAGTAATCAATTTGTCTTGGGAGAAAGCTATGATTTTTCTTTGAATAAGGAAGGGCAAGAAGATATAACTGGTGGGTTTTCGGCTTGGATTGATTACAATGACAATCAATTATTCGAAGACACAGAACTTGTATTCGAAGAAGGAACAGCTATTGTTTCTGCCCAAGGAATAATCACTATACCCAATGATGATTCTTTACTTGGTATGAAGAAAATGAGAGTTCGTGCGGAGAGATCTCCTACTTTTCCATTGGACCCATGTGGGTTCGAAGATGCCACAGAAACAGAAGATTACTTTATTGAAATCGTTTTGGAAGCAAATTCAACACAAGAGCTTCTGTCAAACATTGAATTTAATATTTATCCGAATCCATGTACTGATTTTATTCAAGTCCAATCTGCAGCTTCTAAAGAGTTTAATTATACTATATATAATATGTATGGTCAAGAATTGATAAGCGGAATAAATGTGTCGGGGAACGTTATGGTAAATACCATGCAATTGACAGCTGGGATATATGTGTTGAAGGTGGATCAAGAAGAGCAGAATAAGAAATTTGTATTCGTAAAAGAATAATCGAGCGTATTAATCGGATTGTTATTTGCATCAAGTTAATCTAAGTACTTTGTCCCTTCTAAAACATTTATAAGCTTGTTTTAGAACAACTTCATTGTATCAAAAACTGTATTACTCATGTAATTCAAACATTGAATTCAGCTAATTAACTTAATTAAATATTATGAGTAACAAGAAAAAAATAAATTTTAAGGATGTTATCAACAGCGACACGCCTGTTCTTGTAGATTTTTATGCTACTTGGTGTGGACCTTGTAAGGCGCTTTCTCCCATTGTTAATCAAGTTCAAAAGGAACTAAGTCCTGATATGAGAGTTATTAAAATCGATGTAGATAAAAAGAAATCTATTGCTAATAAATATAAAGTGCAATCGCTTCCTACTCTTGCTATTTTCAAAAATGGTGAAGTCTTATGGAGATCGTCTGGTATGAAATCAAAACCAGAATTACTTCGAATTGCTAAAAAGTACATTGGTAAAACAAGTGATAGTGAAGATGGAGAGTCTGGTAAAGTGTCTTGGTTTGGTAGACTAATGGGGAAGGGGTAGTAGTTATATTGTTTATTAGAAACTAGAATTTCTTAAATATATAGCTCTTCATAGAGCAAAAAAATGAGTTCGATAATTACGACTTTAAACATGTCATAACTATCGAACTCATTTTAATTTTATCCCTAGAGTAGAAATGGAATAATTCTAATATCTATATCATATCCTTAGGTCTTACCCAAGCATCGAATTCTTTCTCTGTCAAATACTTCAACTTCAAAGCTGCTTCCTTCAACGTAGTTCCTTCTTTATAAGCTTTCTTCGCAATCTCGGAAGCTTTATCGTATCCTATCTTCGTATTTAATGCCGTAACTAACATCAATGAATTATTCAAGTTCATCGTTATTCGCTCGTGGTTTGGCTCGATTCCTACTACACAGTTGTCATTAAAACTAACACATGCATCTCCTATCAATTGTGCTGACATAAGGAAGTTGAAAATCATCATCGGTTTGAACACATTCAATTCAAACTGTCCATTCATTCCACCAACATTAATTGCTACATCATTACCTATTACTTGTGCCATAGCCATAGTAAGTGCTTCAGCTTGCGTAGGATTTACTTTTCCTGGCATGATTGAACTTCCTGGTTCGTTCGCTGGGATGATGATCTCACCAATTCCACATCGTGGTCCTGAGCTCAACATTCTGATGTCGTTTCCTATTTTCATAAGGGAAACGGCTACTGTTTTCAATGCGCCGTGTGATTCTACAATAGCATCATGTGCAGCTAATCCTTCGAATTTGTTTTTGCCTGTTATAAAAGGTAATCCACTAATCGAAGCTATTTCTTTGGCAACATTCTTCGAATATCCTTTTGGTGTATTCAAGCCAGTTCCCACTGCTGTTCCCCCAAGGGCTAGCTCGCTTAAATGTTTCAATGTATTTTTTATAGCTGTTATTCCATGATCAAGCTGACTTGCATAACCTGAAAACTCTTGTCCGAGTGTCAATGGAGTTGCATCCATGAAGTGCGTTCTTCCTATTTTTACTACATTCTTAAAATCTTTCGATTTTGCCTTAAGCGTGTCACGTAGTTTTTCAACTCCTGGAATCGTACATTCTATCAACTTCTTATAAGCAGAAATGTGCATTGCCGTAGGGAACGTATCGTTCGATGATTGTGATTTATTTACATCATCATTCGGGTGAAGTGCTTTTTTTGCATCGTCTAGTTTTCCTCCAGTAAGTACGTGTCCTCTATTTGCAACGACTTCATTTACGTTCATGTTGGACTGTGTTCCGCTACCTGTTTGCCATACAACTAATGGAAATTCGTCGTTTAATTTACCTGCTCGAATTTCATTGCACACTTTCTCTATGAGTTTTGCTTTCTTCTTAGTTAAAACCTTCGCGTCAGCGTTTACTCGAGCAGCTGCAGTCTTTAATATTGCATATGCTTCGATGATTTCTATGGGCATTTTTTGACCACCGATTTTGAAATTTTGTGTCGAACGCTGAGTTTGTGCTCCCCAGTATTTATCAACAGGGACATTTATATATCCTATGCTGTCTTTATCTTTTCTATATTTTGCCATGATAATTTTTTTGCGCAAATGTAGGGCTTTCGCCCAAAAACAATAGAACAGTTTTCTGATGTTTTATGTTTGGGCTTTCGCCCAAAGAAAAATTTATACAGATTCTGGTTTAGAATTTCATATGTTTTCAAATTTATAAAAGCGAATTACTTCTATAGAAAGACTAAGGCTATCCTTCGCTTGTGCCTGATATTTGATTTGTTTACTCTGTATTAAATCAAAAACTATCCAATAATCTCCAAACATCTATTGCTCCTCCTTCTATTTCTTTTCTGTGCTGCATGAGCTTGTTTTGGACTTTTGGGTCAGATAAGAATTTTTTAAAAATAACTTCTTTTAATTGGTTTTCATACCACATGGAAACTTGTGATTTTCTATTTCGCTCTAGTTTTTCATCTCCACTAAAATACTCTTTATACGCTTCTATCTCTTTCCACATCTTATCTATTCCATTTCCCTCTGTACTTGAAATCGCTAGAGTAGGGATAGTTTTGTTTTTATGTTTGCCACTTAATATATGTAGCGCGTTTTTATAAGATCTTACGGATTGCAATGCAATATTCTCTCTTTCGCCATCTGCTTTTGTTATTACAACTAGATCTGCTAGCTCGACTATTCCTCGTTTGATTCCTTGAATTTCATCTCCTGAACCTGGTAAAACGAGCAAGATGAAAAGATCTGTCATTTGAGAAACCATGGTTTCACTTTGACCTACTCCTACGGTTTCTATTAAAATATGATCATAACCTGCAGCTTCACACAATAGCATAACTTCCCTCGTTTTGTTAGAAACTCCTCCCAAAAAGTTTTTACTAGGAGAAGGTCGTACAAAAACATTCTTCATCACACTGCTTTTTTCCATTCTAGTTTTATCTCCCAGAATACTGCCTTTAGTTTCTTCGGAAGATGGATCAATGGTTAAGACAGCGAACTTACTTTCGGGTTTGTTTTTTATTAATGCTTCTATGAAAGTGGATTTTCCTACACCCGGTGAACCGGATATTGCCATTCTCCAAGCTGAAGACCGAATGTAGTCTGGTGCTAATTCATTCAGTAATTGGTTCGCTTTTTCGGTATCGGAAAATTTACTGCTCTCTATCAGTGTGATTGCTTCCGATAATGCAGCACGATTCCCCGCTTTTATACCCGCGACTAAATCCAATACAGATCTTTCACTTTGGGCGAAAGCCCCTTTTACTAATTTCGGATTTATATTCTTATTGCCCAATTTCTAAATTTTAACATCAAATTTTGTAAAATTCCTTAACACTTGATTCAAGTTATCATAATGTTTATTTAAACGGTATAAAATTTTGTGTAATAACTTTATTTCACAACGATATTTGAGAAACAACACAGAACCCAAATATTTAAAACCTGAATTCGATTGTTATTACTCATTAGTATTCAAAGATATATCATAATTAGTTGATAATCGTTATAAAAAATGGAGTTAGAATAATCTTAATTCATAAAACATTTTTGGTATGAGAGATTCAATATTATTCGTGTTTCTAGTTGGCATAACCATTGGATTCACATCTTGCACAACAATAGATGAAAAAGCAATAGAAGTTGCTGGTTTTTATGACG
Source organism: uncultured Saprospiraceae bacterium (assembly GCA_964566605.1). Lineage (GTDB taxonomy): Bacteria > Bacteroidota > Bacteroidia > Chitinophagales > Saprospiraceae > JAHDFB01. The sequence goes on from CAZMKA010000035.1 coordinate 14,082, forward strand.
CTCATGTAGTTAATGGTTATTATAATTTTGATCTTAATATTTCATTTGATGGTCACGATGATGTATTAATTGAAGGCCTTTTTGATGATTATGATTTTGAAATTATAAGAGCTGATTTGTATGACCATGGAAATGGATTAATTGATTTCGATATTCGTTCGCAACCAGTTTATGGAGGTGCAACCATACGTGGAGATGGTGAATATATTGATGGATATCTGCAACTAGATTATACAATAGATTGGGGTTGGGATAGAGTGCATTATCGAATCGTTGCAACGCAATTTTAGAATAAAAACATTAAGACTGCCCATAAATTTACCATGAAAGCACACACCTTGATTCTTTACATTATGAAAACTTACACCATGAAAACGCACACCTGAATCCTTACGCTATGAAAACTTTTTACTGAAAAACCATACACTTAAAATTATAGATTATCTCAAATTTTGAATTTGGTTTAAAGCAAAGACCGGAATAATCACCATTAGAAATAATGACTCTCTCGATTTTCCGGTCTCCTTTGTATTTATACCAATTTAATTTCGGAATGTCGCATAAAATTCTGCAGATAAAAAGGATTAGTTCGAGGCAGAAAACGCAGATGTAGCCTTAGCTACAGCGAGTATTTCTAACGAAGAAATCATTCTTTTTAGCAAGAATATATGCGGCAATTTCGGATTAAATTGGTATTATTTAAGTTATAAATTCGACCACACTTCATGTGCAATAGAATTCCGTATTTCTCTTACTTGGTCAGCACCTTTAAAAGCTGATCGAGAGAAATGTAAATTCGATTCTTCTTTTAGTAAATGATGAATATTTCGGCTAATCCTATGATGAAACGAAGGTCTTTCATCGCTTGCTTTATCAATATGTATTGCATCATAATTAGCTAATGCAGCGATTAGAGCTTTCATACTTATATCGATATAATTACGCTCCACATCATCGAACATCGCAATACAATCAGCATGACAATTAATGTTTTTTGGGTTCAACCCAAAACCCTTGCAAATATTCTGTGATAACACATCTATTGCTTCAGAGAGTGCAAGTTCTTCTATAATTTTGGGCGAAACTTTTCTATTAATTCTATATGCGTTAAATAATTCCACTCTTAAATCATTGTTTTCACAATCATCCAAAGATCGAAGCATTTCTTTTATTCCATCGGTTAATTGAGAGACATAATTTGATGCATCTAGTTGAATAATCCTATCTTTCAGCTTAATTATAAATTCCTTTTCGAACACATTTAATTCCTCCACTAAAGACTTTGCGAAATCACTATTAGGTACAATGAATTCGATGTCAATATATTCAAAAATTACTTGATTAAATGCTTTTTCCCAATCCGTATTTAATTGATCTACTTGAATTTCTACATAGTTAATACCACCTGCTAGATCCTCGAGTAATAGCTTGTTATTTAGCGAGTTTGATGAATATGTTTTCTTGTGCTTCCAGTTTTTGAATTGACGTATCCCTTTTGATTTTTCAGACTTTCGCCCAAAAAAAGGATTGATAGAAAGTACTTCCGAGACATTTACATTAAATCCAGATAAGTCATCATTCTTAAGCTCTCTTTTTATTTTATTAAGCCACTCAATATGTGATACATTGTCGAAATTCATAGATGAATTTTAAGTTTTTTTTCGAGCTCTGTCAGGGCTATAGCCCTGACAGAGCTTCTGCAGAAATAATTTTACTTATGCAAATTATTCAGCGTTTTTTTAAATTAGATTAGTTTTTTGAACCGTGGTCTTTTAGGTGCGACATCTCCAAGACGCTCTTTTTTCGACTTTTCATAATCAGAGAAATTACCTTCGTAGAATATGATTTGAGAGTCGTCTTCATATGCTAATATGTGTGTTGCTAGTCTATCAATAAACCACCTATCATGAGAAATTACTAGAACACAACCTGCGAAATTCTCTATGGCTTCTTCCAGTGCTCTTAGAGTATTAACGTCAATATCATTCGTAGGCTCATCCAGTAAAAGTACATTTCCGCCACTTTTTAAAGTCATTGCAAGGTGTACTCTATTTCGTTCTCCACCCGATAAAACACCTAGTTTCTTTTGCTGATCGCTTCCCGCAAAATTAAATCTAGATAAGTACGCACGCGCATTAATCTCTTTGTTACCGACTGTTATAATATCATTTCCTTCACTTATTATTTCATAGATTGTTTTTTCCGCAATCAAGTCTTCGTGAGATTGATCAACATATGCGATATCTACAGTTTCGCCTATTTCTATATTACCAGAATCAGGTTGTTCTTTACCCATAATCATTCGGAATAGGGTAGACTTTCCAACACCGTTTGGTCCCACAATTCCTACGATGGCATTTTTAGGTATTGAAGCGGTAAAGTTGTCGATTAAAATTCTATCATCATATGCTTTTGTTACACCATTAATATCAATTACTTTATCACCTAAACGTTGGCCAGGTGGAATATATAATTCTAGTTTAGACTCTTTTTCTTTTGTCTCTGCATTCGCCATTTTATCATAAGCATTCAAACGTGCTTTACCTTTAGATTGACGTGCTTTTTGAGACATTCTTATCCAATCAAGCTCTCTGCTTAACGCTTTCTTTCTTTTGGATTCAGTTTTTTCTTCTTGTTCAAGTCTCTTCGTTTTTTGTTCTAGCCAACTACTGTAATTTCCTTGATAAGGAATTCCCTCTCCTCTATCAAGTTCAAGTATCCAACCTGCTACATTGTCTAAGAAATAACGATCGTGTGTTACAGCGATTACAGTTCCTGGGAAATTATCCAAGTATTGTTCTAGCCAATGAACACTCTCTGCATCAAGGTGATTCGTAGGCTCATCAAGTAATAGGATATCAGGCTGGGAAAGTAGTAAACGACATAATGCCACCCTTCTTTTTTCACCACCTGAAAGTACATTTACCTTTGCATCTTCCGGCGGACAACGAAGAGACTCCATTGCTGTATTTAGTCTATGGTCAAGTTCCCATGCATTGAAATGATCCATCTTTTCCATTAAAGCACCTTGCTTCTCTATAGTCTTCATCATCTCATCATCGCTCATCGGTTCAGCAAGTTTTAAGTTGATTTCATCATATTCATTCATTACATCAACAATCTCTTGAACACCTTCTTCTACTATTTCTCTTACCGTTTTACTGTCATCTAATTCAGGTTCTTGCTGTAAATATCCTATCTTGTATTCACCGTCAAAAAACACTTTTCCTTGATAGTTTGTATCTAATCCCGCTATTATTTTTAAAAGCGAAGATTTACCTGAACCGTTCAAACCAAGAACACCTATTTTAGCTCCATAAAAGAAGGATAGCCATATGTTTTTTAAAACTTGTTTTTGTGGAGGGTACGTTTTGGTAACGCCTTCCATAGCGAATATTACTTTTTTATCTGTTGACATATTTGATTTTTCAATTTTATAAAGTGCCCAAATTTAGCTAAATAACATGAATAATGAATAAAGATTTATATCATATACATTTTAGCCTTCTAGTATTGTTTTAAAATCCTTGTGTATCTAAGTGCATACTAAATTGCTGGTTACATGTTTTTATTTTATGTTAACTAATTTTATTGGGTTATGGCTTAAATATAATCTGTTCTTTATCCATTTTATTCAATCTTTCATGTACATTTGCCAAGCTAATAAGTTCTATGGAGCGACTCAAGAAATTATGGAAAAAGTATAATAGGACTCTAATCTACATTTTGTGGTTTGGAGTCATAGTCGGTTTTATAAGCCTTGCTATCTTTTTAATGGCTGCAAGTAAAGATATTCCTTCTTTTAGCGATCTTGAAAACCCCGAGTATGACTTAGCTTCAGTTATATATTCCGATCAGAATGAAATTTTTGGGACCTATTATGTTGAAAATAGATTGCCTGTTGAATTTGACGAATTACCTACTGAATTGGTAGACGCTTTAATTTCAACTGAAGATGCACGATTTTTCAAACATACAGGTGTTGATTTTAGAGCATTAGGTAGAGTTGCGTTCAAAACAGTTTTACTTGGTCAAGATTCAGGTGGTGGTGGATCAACCATAAGTCAACAATTAGCCAAGCTTCTTTTCAAAAGACCAAATCTTAGTGGTAAGAATAAAATCACTAGAGTTTTAACGCTCGTTAAGGTTAAATTCAAAGAATGGTTAACAGCAATTCGACTAGAAAAGCAATACACGAAGGAAGAGATCATTGCAATGTATCTCAACAAATTTGAATTTATTAATGGAGCACATGGTGTTTATGCTGCTGCAGATACATACTTTGGAAAACCATTAGATTCCTTGAAGGTTGAAGAAAATGCTGTTTTAGTAGGGATGTTAAAAAACCCATCTTTATACAATCCTATTCGATTTCCTGAAAAAGCTTTAGACAGAAGAAATGTAGTGTTAAACCAAATGGTTCGATACGACAAGATTAATTCCGAACAATACGATTCTTTAAAAGTGATTCCTCTTGATATGACTGGTTTTACAAGAGAAACACAGTCGGAAGGTATTGCTCCGTATTTTCGATCGGAACTTACGAAGTGGTTGAAGAACCTTCTTTCAGAAGAAGACTATAAAAAGCCGAATGGAGAAGAATATAATATTTATACTGATGGTTTAAAAATCTATACAACAATCAATCTTGATTATCAACGAGTCGCTGAACAATCCGTCAAAGAACATATGGGAGGCCTTCAAGAACGATATTTCAAACGATGGAAAGGAAAGAACATCTTTACTTTTGAAGCAGAAGATTTCCAAGAAGAGATCAGGCGGGAAGCTTTTGACCGTAGAGTCAGAAATTCAGAACGCTACAAAGGAATCTACTTCGGGATAATGGGAGAAAGTCTAGAAGAACTAAAGGATAAATTCCCTGATGTAAGAACTGGTCCATTAATGATTCGTTCATTAATCGAAGTTACAAAGCCAGACGAAGATCTACCTGTTTTAGCTCGAAAAACGATTGTGAGAAAAAGTGAAATCCCTTTTTTGAAGAAAGTTTTGAAATCGAAGCAGTTCAAGGAAGTTAAAGATACTTACGAGAAGTTTAAGGAAGTTTATGAAGAGCAATTCAATACGGAGATTGAAATGATGGTGTTTTCATATAACGAAGAAGGAGAAGAGCTAAAAACGATGACGCCACTTGATAGTGTAATGTATCATTATCAGCACTTACAAGCTGGTATGGTTTCTATGGAACCAGGGACAGGTTATGTAAAATCTTGGGTTGGTGGGGTAGGACACAAATACTTTAAGTACGACCATGTAAATTCAAGAAGACAAGTAGGATCAACGATTAAACCGTTTGTTTATGCATCGGCAATATCGTTTGGTAATATATCACCGTGTACAACTTATGAAGATATTCAATATACAATAGCTCCTGGTGATGCATTGTTTGACTTGCAAGACGAGTGGTCGCCAGCTAATGCCAATGAAAAATTCACTGGGAATCCTTATAATTTATATCAAGGCTTATTGTATTCAAAGAACTCTATAACTGTGCGATTAGTCAAAGAAATGGGTTCTGTAACCTTGATCCGAGATCTACTTAATAATGCAGGAATAGATAAAGAAAAGAAACACCCTAATGGAGAAAATATAGTTCCATATGTTCCTTCGTTATGCCTTGGTGCACTAGATCTTACAGTTATGGAAATGGTAGGAGCTTATGGTATATGGCCTAATAATGGGACTTACGTCCAACCTGTTTTCGTTCAACGAATAGAGGATAAAAATGGTAAGATTCTTTACAATGCTGTTCCCAAAAGAAAAATGGCTTTAAATCCAACGTACAATGCTGTAATGGTAGACATGCTGAGAAATAATGTTGGAGGTAATTTTGGTCTGGGAGGAAAGAGTGATGTGGGAGGTAAAACTGGTACTACGAATGATTATGCTGATGGCTGGTTTATGACAATTACCCCAAAGTTAGTAGTAGGAACATGGGTAGGTGGAGATGATAAGTGGATACGATTTTATACACTTGATGAAGGGCAAGGTTTCGTAATGGCAAGACCAATAGCAAAAAAGTTTTTCAACAAATTAGAGTCTGACGAATCCATAGATTATGATTCAGAAGCACGATTTGCAGAACCTTCAGGTGCTGTTTGGGATCTTATTGATTGTACGAAATTTAAAGATGTAAGACCCGAAGATGAAGCCCTCCAAAGACAACAGGATGTGGAGGAATTATTTGATGAAGATGAATTCGATGAAGAATTCGATGAAGATTTTGATGATGACTTTTAGAAAGAAAAATATTTATATTAAATCTTTATTTGTTTCGCTTTTAGCGTTATGTATTATTTCATGCGTGCCGCCAAAAGATAGTTCTACAAATAATGTCGCTAAACAAGATTTTAGTAATCCACTTGCTTTAAAAATTTATAGTCTTCAACAAGAACAAAATATTGACAGCTTATTATATTTTATAGAAAGCGATGATCCTATGGCAAGATTTTGTGCAACTAGGGCATTTGCTTCTTTTAAAACACCTCAAGCTGTTCCTGCAATAAAGAATATACTAAAAGATACTATTCCTGAAATTACGCAAGAAGCAGTTTATGTAGCAGGACAATTAGGTGATGAATCATTAGCTGATGATGTTGTTTCTTTATTCCAGGCAGATTTATCTCAAGAAATCGACGAAGAATTAAATAAACTTATTTTAGAAGCTATTGGTAAAATAGGAAATGAAGCTCATCTTTCTTTTCTTGCTTCAAGTAAGCCTTATCCAAAAGAATATGCTAAATTAAATCAGGGTAAAGCACATGCTTATTATCAATTTGCAGCAAGAGGGATTAAAAATGTAGAGGCTACAAAAGAAGTTGTTCGATTCGCAACAGAAGAATATAGTGATGAAACTAGAATAATGGCTGCGAATTATTTACTGAGAAATAAGGATTTAGACTTATCAGAGAGTAAGTTTCAGTTGTTGCAAGCTCTATTTAAAGAAGAAAATCCAAACGTGAGAATGGGACTTTCTGCTGCAGTTGCAAAGACTGGAAGTACTGAAATAATAGAGCCTTTTGTAGATTATCTTATAAAAGAAGAAGATTATAGAGTGGTTATTAATGCTTTGCGAAACTTCAAATCTTTTCAATACATCGATGTTATCGATAAGGTACTCGGGTTTTTGGAACATGAAAACGAACAGGTTGTAGCCGCTGCAGCTGGATATATCAAAAGTAGTGGTCAGCTGTCCGATACTAGATTTTATCTAGAAAGCCTCCCCAAAATTAAAAGCACAAGTGGCAAACTTAGCTTGAAAGGTGCCGTTCTAGGTTTATATGATCAATATTATCCTAGGTCTCGTAAGAAATTAGTCACGGAGCTTGAAACCCAATATAATAACGAGGAAAATCTTTACACAAAGCGCGAAATATTAACAGCTTTGGGTTCCAACCCATACACTTACGAAACAATTGCAAAACTAGGATTAAGAGATTCTTTTCCTATTGTAAGAAGTCGAGCAACAGAAATACTAGGAAGTATATTAACAGACTATTTGCCAACAAAAACAAAATCTTCCAATAGATACCTGGGGCCAATCGTCTTCCGATTACTAGAAGAGGCAATTGATTCAGGTGATGCTGGAATGATTTCAGCAGCAGCTTTAGCGTTGAAAGATTATGACAAAACGTATCTTTCAAGATATGTTAGTGATACTTTATTTACTACAGCATTCGATAAACTTGATTTCCCAAAACACTTGGAACCAATGCAATATCTTGCTGATGTACATAATTATTATTTTCCCGATAATAAAATCAGCATGCCCAAAACAGACACTAGAAGATCTTATATAAATGATAATTTCACAAAATTTGATGCTACATATACTGCAGTTGTTGAAACAGATGCAGGCGAAATTCAATTCGAATTACTTATCGAACACGCGCCGGAAACGGTACTGAATTTCATTGATTTAGCAGAACAAGATTTTTTTAACGATAAGGTGTTTCAAAGAGTGGTCCCTAATTTTGTCATACAAACTGGCTGTACTAGAGGCGATGGTTATGGCGGTGTAGATTTTACCATTCGAAGTGAATTGTCACCTATGCGTTACCTTGAAGAAGGTTATGTCGGAATGGCTTCAGCAGGAAGTCATACAGAGGGTTCGCAGTGGTTTATAACTCATTCTCCAACACCTCATTTAAGTGGTAGGTATACTATTTTTGGGAAGGTTTCAGCTGGGATGGATGTTGTTAAGAAAATGAAAGTTGGTACAGAAATCAACAATGTCAATATTGTTGATGTTCCCAATTTATAACTAATCAAATAATCGAATTTTAATTTTATGAAAACAACAGGATTAACAAAAGTCCATAAAGAGCTGGGAGCTAAAATGGCTGAGTTTGCAGGTTATGAAATGCCAATTGTGTATACTTCTATCAAAGAAGAACACATGGCTGTAAGAACTTGTGCGGGGATGTTTGATGTGTCACATATGGGCGAGTTTATTGTTTCAGGTAAAGATTCAGTTGCTTTCCTTCAAAAGATAAGTAGCAATAATGTAGCGAAGTTGAAAGTGGGTCAAGCCCAATATAGTTGCATTCCGAATACATCCGGAGGAATTGTAGATGACTTTATTCTATATAAACTTGCTGAGGAAGAATATATGATGGTTGTAAATGCCGGAAATATTCAAAAGGATTGGGAGTGGATTTCTCAGTTTAAGGAAGGTGATGTTAAGCTTGTTGATATTTCCGATAAGGAGGGGCTACTTGCTGTGCAAGGCCCAAAGGCTGTTGAGATTCTTCAAGAGTTAACGGACGTTGATCTTTCAAGCATTCCATTTTATCATTTTGCGGTAGGTACATTTGCAGGCATAGAGAATGTGGTAATTTCTGCAACTGGATATACAGGAGCTGGTGGATTCGAGTTGTATGTTGATAATGCTTATTTGCTTGATTTGTGGAATAAAGTAATGGAGATAGGAGGAGATAAAGGACTTGTGCCTGCTGGATTAGGATGTAGAGATACATTGAGGCTAGAGATGGGTTATTGCTTGTACGGTAATGATATAACTGATGATACATCACCAATAGAGGCGGGGCTAGGATGGATTACTAAAACGAAGAAAGGTGTTTTTAATTCGGTTGAAATTTTCAAAAAGCAAAGAGCTGAAGGTGTTTCAAGAAAATTAGTAGGCTTCAAAGTAAGTGACAGAAGAGTGCCAAGAAATGGTTATAAAATATTGTCTTCGGACGGAATAGAAATAGGTTCAGTAACTTCAGGAACACTGTCGCCATGCCTTGAAATACCAATAGGAATGGGTTATGTGACTAAGGCGAATGCTGTTAATGGAACGGAGATTTTAATCGATACTGGAAGAAAGCAATTAGCCGCTGTTGTATGTAGTTTACCCTTTTATATTCAAGAGGAGTAAATAATTTATAGTAAGCGTGTTATAAATAAAAAAAATTATTACTTTTGCGCTCCAATTAATTGGAATGTTCTTTGTTATGAACCCATTAGACGCATTTACGATACCGGTCAAGGGACTTAAAAACGGAATTCATTTATTTGAGTTTTCGCTTGATAAAGCTTTTTTCCTCAAAATCAATGAGACATTTGATTTAAGGCCTAGCTTATCATCCAATGTTACATTTGATAAAAGAGAATCAATGTACATTCTAGATATAGAAATCAATGGATATATCTTGGAAGATTGTGATAGATGTTTGAATGAAATTCCCGTACCAGTAGATAGCGAGCATCGATTATATATAAAGAGAGGTGCTGGTGAAGATGAAGCGGATATTGTTTATCTGGAAGATTTTGATGATCAATTAAATATTGCGAAATACATTTATGACTTTGCAATACTTAGTTTACCAATCAAAAACGTAATAGAAGATTGTGAAGAAATGGAAAAACCATTTTGCAACTTTGAAATGCTAGATAAATGGGAAGAGAATAGTGGGGTTGAAGACGAAGAAAATGATAAATCAGCTGGAAACATATGGGACGAGCTGAGTAACTTGAAATTTGATTAAAATTTAAAATATAATATTATGGCGCATCCGAAGAGTCGTATATCAAAGCAAAGAAAAAGAAAGAGAAGAACGCATAAAAAAGCGACACCAGCTCAGATTGCGATCTGTAAAACAACTGGAGAATCTCATATTTTCCACAGAGCTTATGAAGTAGAAGGAAACTTATACTACAAAGGTCAGATTGTCATAAAGGCAGAGGAAGAGTTCTACGAGTAAACACTCGAAGACTTTCAAATTATATACAAAGCTCCTTAATCACATATGTGGTTATGGGGCTTTTGTTGTTTTCCGTAAGGTAGGAGGGTATTGCTAGAATGGTTTTGAAAAGGAAAAATTCGACGTTGTGTCATTGATTTTTGATGTGGTGGCTTTCTTTGTATTTACAGGTGTTTTTTAAAAAAACATCGATGTAATTCTTGATACTTCTCCTTAATCCAAGACCTTTTTGGGCCCTGACCCACAACTTCATGAACTTCTTCATTAGTTAACTTCATACGCATTCCGCAAAAATACCGAAGCAAAACAGATTATCATTCCATTTGATTCTGTAGCTTTGGGTTCATTTTATACATCAATACTTCAATGATGAAAACAACAATTACGACAAAGCAAGCTCCAGCAGCAGTAGGAGCTTACAATCAAGCAACAATGCATGGCAACACACTTTATGTGTCTGGCCAAATTGCTATTAATCCCGAGACGAACGAATTGGTTCAAGGTTCCATACAGGATGAGACTCATCAAGTGATGAAGAATCTAGAGGCTATTCTTCATGCGGCAGATATGGATTTTACAAATGTGCTGAAGTGTTCTGTTTTTGTTAGTGACATGGAAATGTATGGACGTGTAAACACAGTTTATGCCTCTTACTTTGACGCAGAAACTGCTCCTGCAAGAGAATTAGTTCAAGTAGCTAACTTGCCCAAATATGTAAACGTAGAAATCAGCTGTATAGCTGGAAAATAAATTCAGATGACAAAGACAGTTTTATCTTGTATCCAACCCACAGGCCACATGCATTACGGAAATTATTTCGGTGCTGTTAAGAATTGGGTCGATCTGCAAGAGCAATACAAATGCTTTTATGGGGTCGTTGATTATCACGCTATGACGATGCCTTATGACGTAAAAAAATTAAGGAATAATACGTGGGAATTGATGTACAATTTATTGTCTGTTGGGGTTAAAGCAGAGAACTTGTTTATCCAGTCGTTGGTGCCTGAACACGCTGAACTAGGGTGGATTTTCAATTGTTTTTGTTCGGTAGGTCACTTATCAAGAATGACGCAATATAAGGACAAAGGGAAAGATAGTGAGGCGAAATCTAAGGACTCCTTTATCAGCGCTGGATTGTTTGATTATCCGGTTTTACAAGCTGCTGATATATTGATTTATAAGGCGGATTATGTTCCTGTAGGAAAGGATCAAGATCAGCACTTGGAGTTGTCTCGGGCTATTGCCCAAAGGTTTAACCACATCGTTGGGAAAGAGTATTTCGTTATGCCAGAAACCCTGCATAGTGAAACGCCCAAAATTCATTCTACTGCTGATCCATCCAAAAAAATGAGTAAATCAGCTGGTGAGAAACACTTTATCAATGTCTTCGCTGAGGAAGCAAGGATTCGTAAACAGATACGATCTGCTGTTACAGATCAAGGAGCAGCTAAAGGTGAAATGAGCCTGGGGGTAGAGAATCTATTTACCTTGTTGAAGTCAGCGGGTAAGGTAGATGATCATGCTTCTCTTATGAAAGATTTCGAAGCTGGAACATTGAAGTATGTTGACTTGAAAGATGCAACAGCTGATGGATTGATTGCCTTGTCTCAAAAATTTGTAGAGAAACGTAAAGAAATTAAGGCTGACAAAAGAGAAATCAAATATCAGATTAAGCAGTCAAGTGAGGAGATACGTAAGATTGCAAAAGAAACGCTTAGAGAAGTGAAAGATTTAGTGGGCTTGCTTAATGTAAAGTAAATTCATGCGATGCTGATAAGAAAAGCTACTGAAAAAGACCTTCGTCAAGTTGCGGAATTATTCGATGCTTACAGAGTTTTTTATCATAAAAAATCCGATTTAGGAGCGGCAAAAGTGTTTTTACGAGAACGCTTAACCGCTAAAGATTCAGTCATTTTCGTTTGTGAAAATCAAGACGATAAACTAGTAGGTTTCACCCAATTATATCCTTTGTTTTCCTCCACTCGTATGAAGCGATTATGGTTATTAAACGACTTGTTTGTTGATCCCGATTCCAGAGGAAAAGGTGTTTCCATTCGCTTAATAGAGCGAGCGAAAGAACTAGCGAAAGATACCGATGCCTGTGGATTAATATTGGAAACGGGTAAGAACAATAAGGTCGGTAACAAGCTGTACCCGAAAATGGGCTTCACGCTGAATGAGGCCTCGAATTTTTATGAATGGGATGTTCTTTGAGAGTGTTGGAAAGCTTAAAAAAATCGACAGTAAAAAATAAATAGCCTCTTAATATACTTCATTTGTGATGAGAACGATTTTTTTTTAATCATTATGAAATGATATTTCTTTTTGGTTATGAGACTGTCAAAATGATAATTACACTTTTATTTTGGGGGGATATACCCAAAGGAAACTTTCCTTTTTTAATTTCATTACTCATTGTCAATGCCTGAAATATGTTGACCACAAAATATTAAAAAATGAGTGGAAAAC
>CAZMKA010000036.1:0-10884 GCA_964566605.1 uncultured Saprospiraceae bacterium
ATCATACTTAAAAGAAAAAGAGGCTATCTCGTTTTGAGACAGCCTCTTTTTGTTTGTATAGATCTTTTATCTTCAGAGAATGCTCTCTCTTTGTTAAAGACAAAGTTTTTATAGATACAGTGTCAAATGGGTAAGTATCTCTTATAAAAGTAATAAAAATATTACATTTTAAAAAATTATATCTATTGTATAATATGAAATTACAATAAATTGGATAGCCAAACTTATCTTGTTTCTTTTATTTCAGAAGTCTCTAATTCTTGATTTTATAATATGTTTCTGCGTTTCCTAAATGCAGTTATTATGAAATACAACACTGCTCATTTATTCTTTTCTATTAGCTTTAATCATAAAGTTAAACGATATAATGGCGGAAATTAAATTTTCTCCTTAACACACTTTTAATAAGTATTGAATTTTAACCGCAATAATAAAGTGCAATCTATATTACTCGAACTTGGGTTGAATCAATCGTACTGTCCTCATAAAAGCAACGGAGCAATTAGTATATTTTACAATTACATAATAATTATATTTTACCAAGTACTCTTTTTTCGTAATGTAATTTTGACAAAGACTTTTAATCAGCATTAAATTGTATTGAACTTAGGTTTTACTTGATTTTATTGTTTTATTATTATAAATTGCGTAGGTATTATATACAACGAATCTAATTTTATTAATTACTAAACTTTCACTTTATGAGCAAGATGAAATCGTTATTTTATCTTTCATTCGTTTTATTATTCATCTTTTCATGTTCCATTGATTCTGATGAAACACAACACCAAAACAATGAAGAAAAAGATATCTATTCCTTTGAAGAAATTAAATCCATTGTCGAACAAACTCTTTCTTCAGGGAAAATATTTGACTGGCAAATGCAAAATAATTCAATGATTTTTAGTGCAGCAATGTTGGCTGACTCCTTTATTTCAATTGGCTATAACATTTCTCCTGATTTTGATTTGCAAAGTAACATCCATATCATCGATGTTAATAGTGAAGAATGGACTAAAGCCAGAATAGAACTAGAAGAACTGATACTTGAAGAAGAAAGCGTTTTTTATCCAGCACCTATTTCTATTCGTGACTTAAGACCTTATGGAACAATCGAGCAGGTTCCTCAAATCATTGTGAAAATACAGTCAAAAGAAACTATTAATAAATTACGTGATCATCCAAATGTAAGATTCGTAGAACCACTTGGTTTTAGTATTTCTGATGAAATTGCTGATAATAGAAGTGATACAGGCTGCGGAGGAGCACCTAACTATGGAATTAATTCTAATGATTACACTACTATCGCACCTGGAATTAAAGAGCCTTGGAATTTCAGTGAACATAACATTCCACAAGCCTGGAATAATTCTAGCAAAGGAGATAATGTAAAACTTTGTATAATTGACACTGGTGGTAGCTTCAGCCAAGATAATATTGGTGGAAATTTTAACTCTGGACAAAGTTCAGGAAGAACAGTAGAAAAGTATAGTACCAAGTATTCAGGTTCTTGGTGGTGGAAAACTCTGGATTCACCTGATGATCCTTGTGGTCATGGTACTTCAATGGCAGGACTAGCTTCTGCTCCACGAAGTAATGATGGTAATGCTGTAGGAGTTGCTTATCAATCCAATCTTATGACAATAAGAGCTGTTGAAGATGTTATTATCTCTACTTCCAATGAAAGAAAAGGTGTAAGAGACGCTTTAATTCTTGCAGGTAATAGTAGTACTAAAATTATTAGTATGTCAATTGGTACACCGTTCTACAGCAGTACAGTTGCGGATGGTGTTCACTATGCTTACAACAAGGGTAAATTAATGTTCGGTGCAGCTGGGACTTCACTTTCTTGGTTGAGTTGGTATCCTGTGATTTTCCCAGCTAACATGTCACAGGTTTCAGCTATTACTGGTGTTAAGGATGCTACTAACCTTGTTAAGTGTGAAACTTGTCATGATGGACCCGAAGTTGATTTCGTAATTGTAATGGAAAGGGCTAGCACGAACTCTAGAACTTCATTGGCATTGGCTAGATACGGTGATCAACCTAAGTATGTGGGAGGTTCCTCTTGTGCAACTGCTACAACTGCTGGTATTGCGGCAATGGTTTGGGCTGAAAACCCAAGTGCTTCACGTCAAAATGTTTTGGATGTTTTGAAAACTTCATCTAGTTATTACCCTACAAGACATAGTGATTTAGGGTGGGGGACTATCGATGCTCTTCAAGCGGTAAATGGTTTATAAGATAATTTTTGGGCTTTAAGCCCAAAGTAAAAAAACACCTACTAGTCATTTAGTAGGTGTTCTTTTGCTTATACTGGAACAATTTTGACTACTTGTTTCAAGAAGTTAAGCGAAACGATTTTGAAAAACTTACACTATTATGATTCTCTTATTTTAAAATCTGCTGTCTTGTCGAAACGCATTAATGTAAATTTTTTAATTATATCCTATTCATAAACTTCTTTTAAGGTGAATTTTACTCGTTTATTTGACCTTATTTATTTCCAAAGAGAAAGGTATTCGTCTTCAAAATCTTTCAATCAAAGAATTTTAGGAAGATGGGAAAATCGTTCTACTCATCAGTTTATCGAACAAGTTGAAAAGTTAGCATTTGGTTTAATCGCTGCAGAACTAAAGAAAGGAGATAAAATTGGAATTTTTACTTCGTATGGTTCTACTGATTGGTTTGTAATCGATATTGCAGCTATGATGATTGGGTTAACAACAATCCCTATTAATACCAATTATACCGATGAAGAATTAAAATATTTAATAAATGAATCAAGGCTGGATTACTGCTTTGTGAACGAGGATTTACTTGCCGACAAGCTTCAAGAGGTGGGTTTTCCCAAAGACAAATTAATTAGTTTTGGGAATAGTATCAGACATCTCTCATGGAACGATTTAATTAGTAAAGGAGCCAACATACACATTGATAATTTAGCTAGAAGAAAGGAAGAAGTACATCCGGATGATTTGGCTACAATTATATATACATCAGGTTCTACTGGTCTGCCCAAGGGCGTTATGCTTTCGCATGCTAATGTTGTTTCGAATATCAAATCTATTATTCCACTACTTCCTGTTAATTACAAGCACAAAGTTGCTAGTTTTTTACCTCTAAGCCATATTTTTGAAAGAATGGTAATTTATACTTACATAGCTGTAGGTGCACAAATCTATTTCATCCAAAACCCCAAAGAATTAGTTAAAAACCTACAGAACATTAAGCCTGATTATATAACTTCTGTACCTCGAATTCTCGAAAAAGTTTATAATGAGATTAATCTCCGAATGAAGAAAAAGAATAAGTTGATAAGATCAATTGTTAACTATGCAATTAATCTAGGCGAAAAAGAGGTAGATGGTGCTTTTCATAAAATAAAGAAGTCTGTTACATTGAAATTTGTCGATTTTTTCGTCTATAGAAGATGGCGTAATATTTTAGGTGGAAACTTAAAAGGTGTTATTGTAGGAGCCGCTGCAATGCCAAGCCATATAGCACGTTTATATTCCACCGCCGGTGTACCTGTAAAAGAAGGTTACGGATTAACTGAAACAAGTCCAGTTGTAAGTTTTAATAGGTTTGAACCAGGTGGAACAAAGTTTGCTTCTGTAGGAATACCCATTCCAGGTGTACAAGTTAAAATCGACTATTTAGAAAATGAAGATATAGGAGAAATCCTGGTTAAAGGCCCCAATGTTATGCTTGGATATTACAACAAACCTGAACTAACGAAAGAAAGAATCAGTGAAGATGGTTGGTTCCGAACTGGTGATATAGGTTACTTCCAAGATCGCTTTTTATATGTGTCGGACCGTAAAAAGAACATCATAAAAACATCATCTGGACAATATGTTTTCTTACAAAAAATTGAAGAAAAACTAAGAGCTCATGAGTCTATTGATCAAGCAATGGTTATAGGATTCCAACGCTCATTCTTGTCTACACTCATTATTCCCGATTATAAACAATTAAAGAAATGGTGCCTAGATAAAGGAATACATTGGACAGCTGAGCTTTATATGATTGAAAATGATCGAGTCAAAAAGTATTTTGATGACATTATTCTTAAAATCAATGAATCACTTAAAAATCATGAGAAGATAAAAGCTTATACACTTCTCGCCGAAGAATGGTCTGTCGATTCTGAAGAATACACCCCAACCTTAAAGTTCAGGCGGAAATTTATAATTGAAAAATATAGTAAGGTAATAGATGATATGTACAGCTGAGTCTTTTGATGATTCAATTTAATTTATATTTTTAGGTAAATAAAAAACAAAAACGCGCTATGGATAAATTAATGCCAATCTTGAAACCTGAAGGATATAGAAAAGATGTTCCTTATTTTCTAAAAGATAGACTTTTTAATAATCCATCGTCTCCAGTAGTTGCTTATGGTATAGATAAAATGAGTCATATTGAGTATGAGCATTCTGTTACAGCTGAAAATTTTGATGAGAAACTAAAAAGCTCTAAAATCGAGGCACTAAAAAACTTGATGCATGTCCAATTAAATATTCAAGTACAAATAGTAGAGGGAAATAAATTGGCTTTTGTGTCCGGACATGAGTATGCTTCAGAAAAAATACTCGACAAAGATTTTATGAAAAAAGTAGCTAATAAAATTGGTGCTTCTGATCTTTTAGTCGGAATTCCTTTTAAAGGTCATTTGATTGCTGCAGATAGTGCGTCTACAATTCGCTCGAAGTTCCCAGGTGTTATCATTAAGTATTATGAGAATCCTCAACAAGATGTAATATCTCCACACGTTTTTTTACTTCAAGATGGTGAAATAGTAGGAATAGGAGGCAGCCAACTCAAGGAAGAAGATGGCACCACTTTTTCTATTTCTGAAGACTCAAGCACGCATAATTACATGGTGAATGCTAAATGCTCTACCATCGATGAATTAAAGGATATAGTTAACACAACATATCAACAAATTCTTTTGGCAGCAATGAAAACAAAAGATTTTGGTGGAGAAATAAATTATCACATTGATGGTGATATTCAAGACACTCCCGAACTTAGATCAAGATGTAAATCTTTTAAAGATCAAATCAATTCAAATGAAATGGCTCAAACAATAGTTGAAGCTATTACCAAGAGCGGAATAAAAGCTTCATTTTTCTTAAGAGGTGAATTATTGCAAAATGTAGATTCAGATGTAATTGAAACTATGAAAGAAAATGATTCAGATTTGGATCAAGTTGAGGATAAAATAACAACTTCACCTGCTCTAACTGAGCCTCTTTCATCATCTAATAATCCTTCGATTCCTGCAATAGAAGAATTAGCTATGAAGGAGAAGTCGCCACCGCCACCACCACCAATAGCAGAAACACCGCCAAGTACTCCACCGCCATCTTCTGCCGTGCCACCGCCTTCACCTTCAGCTGCGCCACCACCACCGCCACCTATAACTAATGCATCACCTCCAAAAACAGATTCGGAGATTGCAGAAGAAGAGGATTATTCCAATCTTTCTATCGAAGAATTAGATGCTATCTTTTATAGAATCACTTCTGTTCCTAATGCAAGGACACACGTACCTTCGCTTATTCGAATGACAAAGCTTATGGATGCATATGACAATCTAGGAACGGATGTTCCATCTCAAAGGAAGCAACAAAAGAAACAACAAAGTAACGCTCAAAGGAAACCAGCTAAACGTCCTGAAAATTGGGGAAAGTCGAAATCAAGGTCTACTTCACCTCCTCCTTCTCATAGAGAGAGTAGTTCGACTCCTCAAGAAAAGAAATGGTGGAAATTCTGGTAGAAAGGAATTTATACAGATTACACTTTATAATTGCGGTTAAAATTCAGTAATTATCCAAAGATAATCGAGAAGAAAAGCATGACCAATCGATTCAGCCTTTAAGGCTGATGAAGTACAACGGTACTTCAAGTGAGGGAACGGCGAAAGCCGATGGGCTGGCAGCCTTAGCCCTGTTGAGCATTTTCGACGAAGAGTATCGAATACCAATTCTGTTTTAAGGTTTCACTTTAGTTTCAAGAATTATTAAATCAAGTACAAGGCAGAAAACGCAAGGATAGCATTAGCTATCATGAGTATTTCTAACGAAGTAATTGGTTTTATAAACTTGAAAATAAGTGAAATTCTAAAGCAGAAATGGTATAAGGGTAAAACTTAATTTTTCCGCCATTATAGAGTTCAATTTGTATTATTACCCTTCACCTTGAGAAAACAGATAGGTGTTATCTTCCCATTTATCCTCCTCGGCATTGTACTCATGAGCTTCCATCTTGGAATTATTAATTGAAAATCGTGGACCGATTTCTCCTGAAATGCCTTCGAGTTTAATGTGGTAAGTGCCGATTTTAGGCATCAAGACTTTCTCAATTTTTCCTATATCGTCACATTCTACATGGCAATATTCTAATACATAGTTTTGGTCTGATTTTTTAATGCCGTAACCTTTGGAATCATCAGATTCAAGTAAGTAAAGACCCATTATTTTTTCAACTTCTATTGTAGTGGGATGTCTTTCTCTACTTGCTTTACTTATTTCATTACCTGTTAATTTCCATTTCCCACTTTCATCTTTATCAAAAATTAAATCAGTATAACTTGAAGTGATTTTATCATAAGAGTCATAAAGATTAATACCTATTGATGCCATGTTATCCTCTATATCGATTCCTTGAATTACGATCTCATCAGCAGCAAATTCAGCTTGAAAAAGTGGATCTAGCATAGGCCGTATATTGGAAACAGATGAAGGAATCTCTATTCCTTGGATTTTTGAAATTAGTTTCTTTTTAAAAGCATCACTCACATAATGCATATTATTTAGAACATCGGAATACTTTTTTACATACGAAGGGTTGTCCTTAGCATATGGTTCCATATCAAGCTCATACATGGTTGATATCGATTTATAATCACTATTAAGTTTGTTGATAAGTAAGGTTATTTCTGATTTGTCATCATTCATTGAAACGGAATTTTTAACTGCTTTTTCGGATTCAGAATTTGATTTACAAGCGATAAGTGGTGTACAGAGAAATAGAATGAAAAGGAAATATATTCTATTACAATTTAATGTTTGTTTGGAATTGATATTTCTTAACAGCATATATTTATTATTTTTATTGGCAAGTAGTTTGTGAGTTTTTGGGCTTTAAGCCCAAAATTAAAATTTATTGCCATCTGAAGATATGATAAGTTCCAGAGCTTGCATATGTATTCGATACATAAATACTACGCTGTTTAAAATCTGAAACCCACTGACTTCCATTCCACATTGCAATGTGACCATGTACATGATTTCCCACGGCATCAAATACTACTATATCTCCAGGAATATAGGATGAAGTATCAATATCAGTAAAACCTATGGAAGGTAGATAATTAACATAGCCATAAGCTGATCCCGGTCTGCCATTTGTGGAAAGTCCACCAGCTTCCATTGCTTGCCTTACATATCTAGCACAATAACCAATTGATCTAGGCTCAGCACTACTATTAAGATGACTCACTGCAGCATCAATATTCCAGCCTGCTTTGTTTTGGCCTGGATCAGCACCTCCTCCTGAATCGGTATCTCTATCTGGCGAAGTACTTAGAAAGCTTCCATGCACCCATTCACCATCTCCTATTCTTGCCCAGTCACCTTCTCTTGCATAAATATCTACTTGTGTGCCATTAGGTAACTTGCGTATTTTTTCATTATCTGTACCTGGGCCGGTCCGAACATTTAAACCACTTCTTGCAGTAACAGTAGCTTGTTCTGTTGCTGCCTCTTCTTCAGTTGATTGATTGACATAATCTCCATGCACCCATTGATTATCACCGATTCTTAGCCAATCACCATCAGTTTCATAAATATAAATGGTACTTCCTTCACTTAATAAATCAACTTTCTTAAAATTTGTACCTGCACCACTTCGCACATTTAGCTTGTTTGCTGTAACAGTACCACTTCCTGTCGTCCCATCGGAAGCTACAGGATTCATTGTTGCATTTATATAATTCCCATGCACCCATTGACCCTGACCAACCATAAGCCAATCTCCTTCAACTTGCTGAATTGTTACATTTGCTCCATTGTTCAATTTTCCTACAATTGAATTATTTGTACCGGGTCCCGATCGGACATTTAGTGTTGTTGCAGTTACAGTACCAGTACCTAAATTGCCTTCTTGTCCTGTTGGTTCCGAATCAGTGTTTCCATTATTACCAGTTAATGGACCCGGTCGATCAGGTGCATTGCTTAAATTGACATAATTTCCACCATTCGCATTGTATAATTGACGAAGTTGTGAAGTTGATAAACCAAAGGTCATTTGGAAATGTGGCTTGTCTACTATACTTGAAAAATTACCTCCCCATTCCCAACCCATAGATTGTCCTATGCTTGCAAATTCTTCCCAAGGTCCATTCCAGTTGGCTTGTCTTCCATTGATTTCTACTATGTCTATTGCTAAACCAAAGTTGTGATAACTTTGACCACCTCGTGCATTTGTTACTCTATTTCCACTTGTAGTACGACCTTGTGCGTACAAATCGTCTTGTTCAGCATATGTTCTTAATCCTGAAGATACCCGCACAGTTTTACCCATTTGTGCTTGAATTTGGTTCACGAAAGCATAAGCATACTGTTTTACCTCAGGATGTAATTGTTCTATTCTATTGTTTGTATGCGAATCCCATGTAGGTCCAGTATTAACTGAAGATTGCTGTCCTTCTTTATCTTCTTGTTCAGATTGACCTCCTTCTGTTATGGGTGCTGTATAATTGCCATTAACAGCATCTAACATAAATTGCTTTCTTCTGTTAAAACGATCAAGTGGTACATTATAAGTATCAACCCAATATCCTCTATTACTCATCAAACTAGATAATCCTTCAAGATCGTTATTTACCATAAGTGGTTGTACTTGATTTCTAGTACTGGGATGATAATCACCTCTATACCGAAGATCAACGACTAATTCCATAATCGCTGGATGCAAATTCTCTAAGTCTGTTTCACCATATTTATTTTCAACATCACTTTTTGTAGTAATGCGAATGACGTCGTTCTTTAATTCGTTATATACAATTTGAAAAAGTCGTTTTTGCTGGTCGTGTGTTATGACTCCAACATTATTTTTATTTCTATTCACAAAATCAGCAGCGGCATTTCCTTTTAAACCAGCAGCTTGTACAAGAATGCTAATTTTACTTTGTTGAAAACCTGATGCTTCAAGATGATTTCTTATTTCTTCTTGACTCCTGCTTCCCATATCATATCCTCTTCCCATTGTTACTCCGCTATTACCACCAAATTCTGGGTAATGAATTGTACGTGTAAAAAATCTACTATTTGGATTATCATTTCCCTCTGCATCAAAAGTAATTTGCCCTTCGTTTACAACTAATGGATCATCTGCAACTTGCCCACCCTGTCCTGATTGATTAGAATAACCAGGAGGAGTTAAAGAACGACCTTTACTAGTAGTATTCGCTGCTGCTGTTTGGTTTGCAGTTTGAGTATCAGTTTTATGTTCCTTAGGCATAGTTTTATTTTTCTAAATAAATAAAGAAGTGATGTAATATAGATTGAACTCCAAAACGGCGAAAAAATTAAGTTTTATCTTAAAGATGCTCAACAGGTATAAACCTGCTAGCACGTCGGCTTTCGCCGCTCTTACTTCTACGCTACTCAGCACATCGCTCACTTGAAGTACTGTCGTACTTCATCAGCCTTAAAGGCTGAATCGATTGGTCATGCTTTCTACTTGACTCGCTTTGGATAATTACTAAATATTAACTGTAATTATAAAGTGCAATCTGTATAAAACATTCTTACTTTTTTTGCTAAATTTTACCTGGGGCAAGGCAAATGAAATATCTTACTAAATTTCGTTTAAGTCAAGTTTTTGAAACCATTTCTTTTTAGAAATTATATTTGCCCTTGAAAATCCAACAATTTCATTGTTTGTGGGTTATACCAAAAGAATAATAGCGTAAATTTTATTAGATAAAGTAGCTTGAAATTTAGTTAAGTTGCACAGAAAACTAAACAATTAGTTGGTAATTGTATTGTTTATGATAGCATTACTATTATTCTTAATAATATTCATATATTTGCCCTAAATTTAGAAAACTATGTCAACAGCTAACTACATGACTCCTCTTGGAAGATTAAGGAGGCTTCTCAAAGTCGATCGAAAGGATATTTATCAAGTGTATGTTTACGCCTTACTAAATGGGTTGGTTAACTTGTCTTTACCTTTGGGCATACAAGCAATTGTCAATCTTATTCAAGGAGGTGAAAGATCTACGGCTTGGGTGGTTTTGGTTGCTTTTGTAATCATAGGTGTAGCGCTTACAGGAGTGTTTCAGTTACTGCAGTTGAGGATTGTGGAGAATATTGCACAGAAAATTTTTAGTAGAGCTTCTTTTGAATTTGCTTTTAGAATTCCACGTATCCGATATAAATCCTTACATGATTATTACGCACCTGAATTGGCGAATAGATTTTTTGACACATTGACCATTCAGAAAGGATTGCCGAAACTTCTTATTGATTTTTCTTTGGCTGCTTTTCAGATAGTTGTTGGATTAGTAGTGCTTAGTCTTTACCATCAATTCTTTATCATTTTTGGGATTTTCTTAGTTGTTGTTATTTACACAATCATAGTTGTTACAGGTCCCAAAGGTATGCGTACAAGCCTTATGGAGTCCAAGTATAAATATAAAGTAGCTTATTGGCTTGAGGAAATTGCTCGAACGAAATTATCGTTTAAGCTTGTCCATAAACCAGAAATCTCACTTGCTAAAACCAATGAACATGTTGAGAGTTATTTAAAATCAAGAGAAAGTCATTTCCGAGTATTGATCATGCAATTTTTGAATCTTATAGG
>CAZMKA010000036.1:10928-26485 GCA_964566605.1 uncultured Saprospiraceae bacterium
CTCAGGTTTACTAGTTATAGGTAGTATATTAGTATTTGAACAACAAATGAATATCGGTCAATTTGTAGCGGCTGAGATCATAATAATCCTTATTATAAACAGTGTAGAAAAGTTGATTAAGTCACTCGATTCTATTTATGATGTACTGACTGCTCTTGAGAAGATAGGTTATGTAACAGACATGGAATTAGATAATGATAGTGGATTGAAAATTGAAGAACCAAAACAAATTTCTTTGTCTGTAAAAAATCTAAAGTTCCATTATCCTGATGCTGAAAAGTTGATAGTAAATAATGTGAGTTTTGAGGTTCCAGCTGGTCTTTCAACCGTACTTATGGGAAGTTCCGGTTCAGGTAAAAGTACATTACTTACGGTTCTTACTGGAATAAATGATCCTACAGAAGGAGTTGTAAGTTTCAACAATCTTGCCTTGAATTCGATTGACACTAATTCGTTAAGAGCACATATTGGTTTTGCTTTAAGCAATAACCAAATATTTTATGGAAGCCTATTTGATAATATTACAATGGGTAGAGAAGATGCAACAACAACTGAAGTTATTAATGCCGTGAGTCTCGTAAATCTTCAAGGATTCTTAGATTCATTACCGGATGGATTACATACGCAATTAGATCCTGAAGCAAGCAGGATTCCAAGGTCAGCAGCTAATAAAATAATTTTGGCAAGAGCCATTGTAAATAAACCTAAATTACTCATTCTTGAAGATCCACTTGATCACGTTCCTAAAGAAGAAAAAGAAGATATTATTCAAAGATTGACAGACCCAAAACACCCTTGGTCTATATTGATTACAGCAGTAGATCCTTTATGGTCGAAATATATCAGTAGACACCTTATAATGGATAATGGGAAAATTATTAGTGACAACTTAAACTCAATTGGCAATGCTTAATATTAGTAAAAATACGGTTAGTAATAAAGTTGATATCACCAAATATTCTTCTTGGAAGAATCTGGAAAATAGAGTAGTGGCAAAGGGACTAATAGCCACAATCATAGTTCTTTTCATAATCTTAATTGTGTCATTATTTTTACCATGGACACAGAATATAAGAAGTAAGGGCTATGTGACGACTCTTCGTCCAGAGCAACGACCACAAGCTATTCAATCGATCATAGGAGGTCGTGTTGAAAATTGGTATGTTCAAGAAGGGGATTTAGTTATGGCGGGCGATACTTTAATTAAAATTTCAGAGTCCAAGCAAGAATACTTTGATCCGAAATTACTTGAAAATACAGGTAATCAAATAGAAGCTAAGAGTCAAGCCATTGATGCATACGATGAAAAAGCACGAAACCTAAGATCGCAATACAATGCACTCCTTGAAGGTCAAAAAATCAAGATTAAGCAGAATGAAATTAAAATGCGTCAAGTCCGACTGAAAATAGAGAGCGATAGCCTTGATTTAATTGCGGCACAAACCAAACTTGAAATTGCTCAAAATCAATTGGTACGGATTCAATCTTTATTTGATGATGGCATTAAATCGTTGACCGATCTAGAAGCGAAAAAACTTTCTGTAAGAGAAGCTCAAGCAAAAACTTTATCTCTTGAAAATAAGATTTTTGCGAATAGGAATGATTTGTTGAATTTGAAGGCTAATATCATAGCCATTACAAATGATTATAATGATAAATTGTCCAAGTCACAATCTGAACGAATGTCTGCGATATCAAATAAATACAATGCAGGCGCGACCAAAAATAAGTTGGAGTCAAGTTATAACGCTTATGAACAGAGAGCAAATAATTATTACGTAACTGCTCCTGTCACAGGATTGATTACAAAAGCAGTGGTTGGTGGAATAGGAGAGGTAGTAAAGGAAGGCGAAGATATCCTTACAATCATTCCTAGTGATTACCAATTGGCAGTAGAAATGTATGTCGAACCTAGGGACATGCCTTTAATGAAGAAAGGACAGCGTGTTATGGTTCAGTTTGATGGATGGCCCGCAATCGTCTTTAGTGGATGGCCGAATAGCTCTGTTGGAACATTTGCAGGTCAAGTTTTTGCTATCGATAATTACATTAGTAAAAATGGGAAATATAGAATTCTTGTTTCAGAAACTGCAGATGAGACTGCATGGCCACAAGAAGTTCGAGTAGGTGGAGGAGCTAACACAATTACTTTATTGAATGAAGTAAAAGTAGGATATGAATTGTGGCGACAGCTTAATGGTTTCCCACAAGATTACTACGATTTAGAAAAAGTGGAAGATGTAAAAAACAAGGCACCCTTAAGAAAAATCAAATAATGAAATTTTACAGTAGGAAATTAATTAAACCGGAAAACCTCAACGGGAATAATACATTGTTCGGAGGTGCATTATTGAGATGGATCGATGAAGAAGCGTTCATATATGCTGCTACGAGGTTAAAGAATTCCAACGTTGTGACAAAGTATATGTCGGAAATTAATTTTCTAAATTCTGCTCGTCAAGGAGAGGTGATTGAACTGGGAATGGAGTTAACAGGTGTGGGTCGAACGAGTATTACCTTTAAATGTTTGGTGCGAAATCTATTCACGCAAAAAGAGATTATCTCAATTGAAAAAATCGTATTTGTCCAATTGGGTTCTGATGAACGTCCTATGGCACACGGAGTGACAATGGAATCATTAACTAATACTAATTAAATTTATAATGGAGGTAAATTTTTTCTATTTTTCTTAAACAATAAGGAGCTAGAGTAACGCAGTCAGAGCGATATTTTTCTAGATAATTAGTAGAAAAATTAAAAAGATATATCACCGCTGATTAGAAGTTAATTAGTATAAAAGCTAACTAGAATGAAGTATTTTTTAAACATGCTTGTCTTATTAATCTTTGGATTTTCAGTCCAAGGACAAGACAAAGTATTCACAATGGAGGAATACTTAGAGCAGGTCATGGATCATCATCCGGTTATTTATAAAGCAGACTTACTTCAAGAAAGTGCCATTGCGAATAAGCGTATGGCTAGAGGTGGGTTTGACCCAAAGATTGCAGCTGATTGGAATCAAAAGCGTTTCAAGGAAACGAATTATTATGCGTTGGGTTCAGGAAAACTGAAGGTGCCTACTTGGTTTGGGATTGATGCAGAATTAGGGTATGATCAAACGAGTGGAGATTTTATAAACAATAGTGATTTTTTACCAGCGAGAGGATTGTGGAATGCAGGAATTAGCGTTCCGATTGGTAGAGGGTTTATCATTGATGAGAGAAGAGCGGAACTTAAACAAGCAGATATATTAATTGATATGACGAAGCAGGAGCAAATCTTGCTAAGGAATGAGGTGATTTTCGATGCGTTGAGTACCTATCTTTATTGGCAACAAGCAGAAGCTTTTCTTGAAATTGCAAAGGAAGGAGTTGATCTTGCACAAGATCGTTTGCAAGCAACTATCTCAAGTTTTGAAGAAGGAGATAAACCTGCAATTGACACTTTGGAAGCGACGATTTCTTTGCGTACTAGAGAAACGGAATTATTAAAGGCTGAGCAAGCTCTTGAAAACATTCGGATCAATATAGAAAATTATCTTTGGGTAGAAGGCTATGTGCCATTAGTACTAGAAAATGATGTAATGCCTGAAGAAATAAACCTCGATCGCTTTGATGATGGGGTAAATGAAATCATGCTAACACGTAATCAGATTTTGCAAAACCATCCAGAGTTATTGCTCTATAATTTCAAATTTGAACAATTAGAACTTGATCGAAAACTAGCGAGAGAAGATTTAAAACCTGATTTGCGTATTGATTACAACCCATTAGTAGGTCTTGGGGATAATAGTTTGATAAGTACGTTTAATCCAGGTGATTACAAACTCGGCGCTTCTTTTAATTACCCTATTGTACAACGTAAACAAAGAGGTAAATTAGATCTTATTGATGTAAAAATCAAAGACACAGAAATCGATTTAGCTCTCAAGCAACAGATGATTCGAACGAAGATGTTGAATTTTGAAAACAACATCAATCAATCGATAGAACAACGACAATTATTTACAGCAATGGTGGTTGATTATAGTGATTTGTTGATTGCTGAGAGAAAAAAATTCGATATTGGTGAAAGTTCTATTTTCTTGATCAATTCGCGTGAGGTAAAGTACCTTGAAAGCCAGTACAAAAGTGTAGAAGCGAGTACGAAAGTATTGAATTTTCGTTTGAAGTATTTCTACGTTTTAGGCGTCATGGAATCCTATGTTTTTAATAACTAATCTGCCAATCGCAAGCATGTGATTTTTTGGGCTCAAGCCCAAAGAAGAAAATCTTATAATCATTTGTTCTGCTGATACCTGTTTGAATTATAGCCAAGGTTATTTATACAGTTTGCACTTTATAATTGCGGTTAAAATTCAGTAATTATCCAAAGATAATTAAGGAGAAAAGCATGACCAATCGATTCAGCAAGGGTATATTATATTTTTTTTTGGCTCAAGCCCAAAATTTAAAAGCCTAATTTCTTATAAAAACATCATTATAGCACATTTAGTACTTCTTTAAATAACCCTTCTTCAGTTTGTAATTCAACAATATAAGTTCCTTTTTGAAATCTACGTGTATTGATATTTTTTATAAACAGACCTTTGTTTCTTAAATCATTATCAAGAATTGAAAAAACAGGCGTTCCATTGACATCATTAATAGTTAACTTGACATTTCCCTTTTCCTGGATAGAAAATTTAATGATAACATGTTCACTGCCCTTTTCAGTTAGTACTTGCAGTGGAATACTTTCATCAATTTTCGCTTGATCTTGTAACATTTTAATAAGTTCTGATCTTGGGATATCTCCTAGAATACCGCTTGACTCGGTATCACATGTATCAATAAGTGCAAGAAAAGTTGCATTCGTTCCTGTTTCGAATCCTGGATTTAGCGTCACGGCTTGACCACCGATCAAACTAACCACATTTTCAGCGGCAACATTACTTATGGAAGAAACGTAGGTTTCTGCACTATAAACATCCGTATAAATAGTAGAATCTCCAAGCGTCAATAATACTTCATCGCACTCATTTTCGAAAACACTCTGTCCTTTGCAAATGCAATTTTCATCATATACATCGTCAATGGTGTTGATGTCGTTATCATCACACACGGTTCCTACAAGTGGACATAATACAGCTGAAAAAGCTACCTTTCCTATTCCCTTACACGCTGGTGAATTGTCTAATGTTGTAATCAAAACATATCTCGCATACGTTCCCTGAAAGTCAGGACCAGTAAATCCTGAATACGCCGAATCGCCTGGTGCTTCAGGCCACGTGTATTGTCCATACTCATTCCACGTAATTCCATCGTCTGAATAATCAATAACAACCGATTGAAAACCTTTGTCTGTCTCATTCAACACATTATAATTCCACACGTGACTCTGATGTAATTCATAACGTTCACCTAAATCATACATGATCCAATGTGAAGAATCTCTACTCGTATTTGGGTTTTCATCAAGTTCACATGAAAGCCAGTTATTTTCTGGATTGTTATCTAATTGATCCGTAACGCTGCATTTTTCATAAGGAACATAATTAGCCAATGGACTATCACAATCTGGTGCACTACATGGAGTGCCGGAGCATTCACAATTGGCATCATATACATCATTGTTAGTAAAAGGGTCGTTATCGTCACATGGAGTTCCCGCTGCGATACAAGCTATTTCACATGAGTAATCGTAAAAATGAACTTCCGGAATTCTTTTCCATACACCTTCCTCTGTAAATGGAGTTTGCCAAAAAATGGAATAGTGTTCTCCTCCACTTCCGTGTTTAAAGTTAAGCTCTATGTAATAGTATTCATTTGCTTCCATCTGAAGAAAAGCTGTACTCTGCCATATGTATTTATCGTGTTCTGTCATTCCTGTCAAATTCGAAACGATTGCCATATGAGTTTGCTTATTAGCTGGATCGTCATCCGAACTCAAGAACATAATGGTGTTGTCATCTCCTGTAACATTGAATTTGTAAAGCCCACTCTCAGGTACTGAAATGTATGCTTGTACTTGTTCTCCGAAATCCTGAATCTCATTGGAATAAGGTCTAGAGAATTGATCGAGCTGATAGCCATAATCTGGATTTCCTGGATAATTAGGTGCTTCATATAAGTCGTTAATATCTCCACCTGGAATATTTTCAAATCTGTACGCTTCCAATAAACCTCTTTCTCCTACGCATGAATTAGTCGTGGAAGGTGTTCCTTTGCAGTGACAAAATCCATCTTCTATATCATCACTTGTACTGGGATTGCCGTCATCACAGGGCGTTCCTACTGCCGGGCAAGGTGGCACTTCGCAATCTATATCTTTTATAAATCCTGCGGTTATGATTTTCCATTCAGCTGTATCTACTAAATCTGTCTTCCAATAAACCGTACAGTGATCTCCTCCCGTTCCTTCAGCATTTTGTACTTCAAAATAATAATTGATATTGGGTAATAGCGTGACTTGCGAGGAAGTTTGTTCTACATATTTATCGTGTTCAGCCACACTTGTCCATCCATCCAAACTACATAAGAGTACTTTGTTATCGCTTAATTCATCTGTACTCAGGAAGAATTGTGTATCATCATCACCAGTGACATTGAACGTAACTGTTGTTTCTTGAGGGACATATAAGTATCCTCTTATTCTTGATCCTGCATAATTCCCGTAGTTTATGGGAGACTGGATTCTGTAAAGAGTCTTTGCGGCATCAGGTCTTTGGGGATATTTATGTAGTGCTGTGGTTTGACTTATATCAGCACTATATATCCCAAAGTAAGATTCCCAAGTTACCTTGCCTGGTTCTCCTGGACAAATTTGGGCGTAAGCCACACACGTGAAAAATACTAAAATTAGAGTGTAATGTATTCTTTTCATTTTGGACTTTTTGAGCTTAACTAAAGATCCCTAAAGGACTGTAATTAGACGGAGGAGGGACGGTACAATTCGAACTACTATAGAAATTACACAGATTCGGTAATATATAATTCAAATCATTTGGGGACACCCCAAACCATAATGCTAATTCTGCATACAATTCATCAACGGAAGTAGTAGGAATGATTCTTCCTCTATCCGATACATTGAGGTCGTTGTTCGTCAAGGCTAAAGAGGGATAATTACCATAGATTTTTTGGCCATTTATGCCACCTCCCATAATCATTTGGTTTCCTCCCCATGCATGGTCTGATCCATTTCCATTTGAAGTCAGTGTTCGTGCAAAGTCTGAAATGGTAAAAGTGACCACATCATTTTGCATATTCAATTCTTCTAGCGCTGCATAAAATTCACCAAGCGCATTACTTACCATTGGCATCATCAAGTCCATATTCCCTTTAACATTGTCGTGATGATCCCATCCGCCTAAGGTCACAAAAAAGATTTGCCTGTTTGCGCCGAGGTGCGTTCGTACACTGATAGTTTCCGCAATTTTCTTTAAATCATTGGAAAGGTTGTTGTCCGAAAATGGAGTTGTTAATGGAATAATATTCGAAAATGCAGCTTGCATGACTTCAATACTTTCGCCTGTTTGTTTAGTCAACGAACCCATAGTTTGTTCAAAGATATTTTGATAGGTTTGTTCTGCAAGGCTATTAATTGTACTATTTTTTAAGTCATTGAGAAAGCCTCTTTCGCCATTTATATATCCAAAACCATCTAGTCCTATATTATCAACAGTTGTATTTCTACTGATGGCATATTCTAAGACATTGTTACCTGTTTGAAATCTATTTTTACCAGCTAGTGAGATGTTCATTGATATTTCAGGAATGGTGTTCATATCGTTTAAGATATCGGCCATTCTTCCGCCTACACCTACTGCTGATCTCGATTGTGGTACGGATGTTTGCCAATGCATAATCTGATCACTATGCGAGTAAAGACCGAGTGGTAGTTTTTTATTTCCTGCGTCGTATTCAGCTTCGTTGGCTATTGGTTCAATCAATGTTCCTATGTTCGCCACAAAGGCAAGATTTCCGGCATCGAAAAGATTTTTTACTTGACCCATTCCAGAATGAATAGCATAGGTTTTTCCATTAGCGGTATAATCAAGTGGAATGGCTTCGTCAGGTGATCCATCAGGATTGTTATAGTTTAAAGCTAGTGAACCTCTTGTAGCTACATAATCAGCATATTCTGTGGGATCAGTAGGAATCAAGACATTATGCGTGTCAGCTCCACCTGCAAGAAGTATGCAAACCATTGCTTTGTAATCATTCGTATTCGAAATGATGTGCGGTCTTGCGGAGAGCGTATTTATCATCCCCAAATTAAGAAGGGAAGATAAAAAGGCCGTTGTTCCTACTGTTTTACAACTTGCTTCTCCCAAAAAATGTCTTCGTGATATTTTTCTACTCATGATTATTTAGTTATTAAGTATTCAGGTGAAGACATGACAAGATATATGGCAAGTTTTGCTCTTATTTCTTTGTCATCTACATCATTATTTGGAAATTCTTTAACTGCTTCAACGATAAGGTTTGTTGCTGTTTCCGACAATCTACCTCCTGCTAGAATTAAATTCAATCGATCTAGAAGAATGTGTAATTCTTCATCATCCGTATATAATATCTCACTAGAAAAATCTAGCTTCGTAAACTCATCTGCGTAATCTACATTGGATTCTCCGGAGTATAGATTAAATTCGTCCGCTGCATTTTCATTAATAATAAATTGATAAAGTCCGTCAATCCATCCTGCTATTGTTTGACTATTTGCGATTTGAAATTCAGGGGCAAATAGATTGTTATCTGTTACAGGACCTAGCGGTTGATAATCGTATTGGTAGAAATTAAAAACAGATGGAGAAGCAAGTGGTTTTTGGGCAACAAAACCATAAATAGTTGAAAGATTATTCCTGAAATTTCCACTTAATGTAGAAGCGTTGAACGCTTTATTTATTTGGAAATATCTTACAAAGGGTTCTGATAATTTACCAAATACTGGGTCTTCCATTTGCGAGCAAGACTTTGCTTCAGGGTCAAGTAGAATGGCTGTTATAACGGCTTTTAAATCACCTCTTACACCTTGCCCATTATCGTTAAAAACAGTGGAAACTCTATCTACATAAGAGGGCGATGGATTCGAAGTAACCATCCTCTGAATGAGTAAAGTGCCGATAAAAGGTCCTACATTCGGATGATTGAAAAGATTATCCAGTGCATCATCTATATCCGCTATTCCATCAACTGGATCTCTATTCGGAACAACTTGATTATTCAATAATAATTTTTCGCCTGGTTCGTGTTCGTCATTCCACATTTGCATGCTAAGTGTGTAACTTGTATCTCTTGGTGAACCTTGACCGAAATTCGTTCGATCTGCCCATGTTAATCCTGTAAATATTTTAGAGAATTCGGTGATATCGTCGTTGTCATATGTAGGAATGAATTCACCATTCGTGTCTACTTTTCTTGTTCCATCATTGTTTAATTCGTATAGACCAATTGTAAATAATTGCATCAATTCTCTTGCATAATTCTCATCTGGAAATTGATTATTAGCTAGGTCCGATTTTGGGTTATTTAGATAGGTCAAGTACACACCCATGGAAGGATGAAACGTAATTTCCGCTATAAGATCTCTGAAGTTTCCAAAAGAGTGATCTAGAAGGATGTCGTAATAGTCAGACAATGCGAAACCATTATTAACAAAACTAGAATTTTCCGATATTACTAATATTTGACTAAGTGCAAATGCTACTTTTTGACGAAGAGCATCATTTGATGTCATATGATATTGCCACCATGCGTAATTCCACATTCTATTATTCGAGTTCTGATCCGGATTTGGTCCATTGGTTCGCGCAAAGTCTCTATATGCTTTTACTTGTGATTCAAGTGTAAAAGGAATAGGAATTTGTGTTTGGTTTTCAATCCAGTCCTCTATTCCCATGTCCGCTACTTGTTCTATATCATTGTAACTATATCCTATAGTTGCTTGCCCTAAAAATCTACTTGCTGCTGCAAGATTCGGTAAGTAACCATCTTGATTTATTGTGTTTTCTGGGTTTGTATTCCCAAAGTTATCGCTTGCAGTCACTGTCACTCCAGGATAATTACCTAATCCTAAAACAATGGTATCTACTTGCCCTACTAACGTATAGCTAGCGATAAAAAGAATACTAAAACACCAAACCCACCTTTGTTTTGAGTTTGACATATTATATTTATTATGCTTGAAAAATGGAATATTCATTATTCCTTAGTCTCATCAATTGCTGCTTCTAAAGCTGCTAATTTTTGCTGAAGGGCTTTGTTTTCTTCACTTAACTTTATCGTATGTTGCCACAGCCACTCGATTTGTTCGAGAAGTTTTGCATCCATATCTTTTAATTCGTAACCTTGCTCTACTAATTGTGTTGCGGATGGCATGTTTACAAGATGACTTTCTTCTTGTATAGAAGACTCAACTTCATTTAGTGACGGTGTTTTATCGAATGCATCATCCGACCATTCAGAAGCATCTCTCAATGCGACTTTTACCTTTTCTGTAAGAATCCCGTTTTGTACATATAGATTATATGGTCCAGGAGTTGTTATCAGAGAAGTATCGCCTATTACAACCTTTCCACTTGTTTTTAGCATCAAGATATCTTGCCCTTGCGCGTTGAATAAAAACAGTGATGAAAAAAACACGAATAACAAAATTGATTTCATTAAAATTGATTTGAATGAATTAAATAAAATAAGGGAGATGTGTGGCTAACTACAATATTTTTATCAGATTACAAATATAATAAAATTATAATATGTATTTATAGTAAATCAATGATGTTCTTTACGATTAAAATGGATATAAATTTTTATTAACTATTGATAAGATTCTAGATATAGCGATTTTGCTGTTTAATTTGTTCTTTTTTTTTGGGCTCGAGCCCAAAATGTATGTGTATTACAGATTGAACTCTATAATGGTGGAAAAATTAAGTTTTATCCTTAAACCATTTCTACTCTAATTTGCCAGCCCACCACCTGTCAGCGTTCTCTCACTTGAAGCGCTGTCGCGCTTCATCAGCCTTTAGGGCTGAATCGTTTGTTCATCTCCAAACTGAAATGATATTCTTTGAATCTAAACCGACAAATTAGTATAGAAATAGTCTTAATTCGTCACAGCTACTTCGAAAAATAAGAAATCTGCCACATTCCGCACGCCATCATTAGCTCCTAGAGAAATTATGTAATCTCCTGCTACTAATGTTTGAGGAATCGTGTATTCAAAATCAAACAAATAACTATTGTCAACCGTATTGTCAAATCCTATTGCAATGTCTGTTGAGAAAGTATTACCTGAGGAAACATCGGTATAAGATAGATACAAAATTCCATTTCCTCCGTCACTCAATGATCTTTCATCAGTAACTTCTCCTTTGAATCGAATAACTTCGCCTTTTTGAGCAGTGAAACTAGAAGAGCTAGGTTCTTCAGCTGTTATTATTGGCGGAATTTCATCTGTTGGATTCTTGATTTTTAATGCAAAAAAGTTAGCTCCTGGATTATCATTTCCTGACTCATCAAGAACTTGAATTTGGAAATGGTAATTTCCTGCGGTTACATTATCAGGTATTTCAATTGTCCAACTAGCAGGTGTTTCTGTACCTGAAATTTCGACAAGATCCAGCACCGCTAAGTCTTCAGTCTGACTATCAACCGACGGAATGATAATTTTGGGAGCAATCCCGCCACCATGTCCGTGACAATCAAAGTTGTTATGTATGTCAATTTTATATTGCGATAAGGCTTCGTTGTCTTTAAATATGACATCGAAAGCGAGTTGGTCACCTCCGGTTAATTGGAAAACGGTAGATTCTACAGAACCACATATATCATCTTCCATAGGAACAGGCATATATTCTATTACTTCCATAGTAGGAGCAGTCAAATCCACAACTGTTAGTCCGCAACCTGTGATTGCTAGTAACAGTAATGTTAGACTCATGACTTGATATGATTGTTTCATAATTAATACTTCTTTATTTTTCTTTCCCATTAATAAATTGGGTTATTTTTGTTCCATGTCAAAAAGTGTATTTACATTCTTTTTCTTCCTTTCATTTTTTTCATGTGTGCATAGCCAAATTTCTGGTTTAGTCATAGATGAAAGTGGTATTACTCTTCCTGGTGCAACAGTACTTTTACTGCCGGATAGTGCACAAACAACTACGGATTCAAACGGAATGTTCACTTTTGAAAAATTAAAGGACAATTCCTATGAATTACGGACATACTATATAGGTTTTGTGACGGATTCCACTTTTGTAAAATGGAATTTGGGCTTAAAGCCCAAAAAAATAACAATCACATTACTTCCAGATCAAAATATCCTCGAAACAGTAGTTGTAACTGAGGAACATGCCAAACTAGAAGAAACCTTACAGACCGAGCATATTCATGAGGACTTTTTCCAAAAGAATATCCAAGGTAGTTTTTCAAAATCCATCGAAAAATTGCCTGGTATAAGTGCAATTAATGTTGGAGTAGGTATCGCAAAACCCGTAATTCGTGGACTTTCAGCTAATCGTATCATTGTTAATCAACAAGGGATTAAGCAAGAAAGTCAACAGTGGGGTAGTGACCATGGTTTAGAAATTGACCAGTTCGATGTTGAACGAGTCGAGATCATTAAAGGACCTGGTTCACTTCAATATGGTTCAGACGGACTGGGTGGAGTTATAAATATCCAGCCGCCTAAAATTCTTACCAAAAACACGTACGAAGGTTCCATTCTCGGTTTATATAAAACCAATAATGCGCACCTCGGAGGATCTGCAAAAATTGGTATCAATGTAAATGACTGGTTCCTCACTGCACGTTATTCCCAACAGGATTTTGCCGATTATCGAGTGCCTGCTACGTCTTTTAATTACAATGGATTCGATTTGCAAATCTTCAATGAACGACTAAAAAACACTGCAGGAAACGAGACGAATATCAATATCACCACCGGCGTTAAAAAAGACTGGGGAATCACTCGATTTATTTACACACACTACTCTTTAGATGCTGGTATTTTCAGCGGAGCTGTGGGAATTCCTCGTTCTTATGCCTTGGAACACGATGGTAATTATCGAGATATTGATGTCCCGAAACAAGCTGTTGATCATTACAGATTATCCGTAAATCAAATCTTTTTCTTCGGTGGCGATCACCTTGTTTTCGATGTAGGATATCAAAGAAATTTAAGAAGAGAATTTTCACTTCCAGAATTTCACTCGATTCCACTTTCACAACTCGATGACCCTAATGATGATTTAGCAATCCAGCTCTTACTAGAGACCTTGAGTTTTGCCTCGCATTATGAGCGAAGATTTAGTTCTGGTCTCAAGACTATCGTAGGTTTAAATACCCAATGGCAAAGAAATCAACGAGATGGATTCGAATATCTTTTACCAGATTTCAATACTTTCCGAGGTGGTATTTATACCATAACGGAACAAGAAATCAGAGATAATTGGTTAATAAACTATGGTCTTCGCGCTGATTTAGGTCACAATAACACATCATTCTATCGTCAATTTGTTTGGGATAGTAATGAGAATGTAATTGACTCACTGGTTTCACCTGCCACTGATGATTTGTTTTATAATTGGGCCGCCTCAGTAGGTACAAATTATAATCTCAAAAATGGAAAGTGGGTGTTCAAAGCGAATGTTGGTAAAAGCTTTCGGGTTCCTTATCCTGCAGAGACTGTATCAAACGGTATTCATCACGGCACATTCCGACATGAAGTTGGAACACCTGATCTGAAGTCAGAGCAGGGATATCAACTTGATTTGGGAGCGTACTGGGATTACGATAATTTCGAAGGCAGTCTTGCCCTATATTTCAATTATTTTGACAATTATATTTATTTGGGTCCTACTTTTCCAGCGCGTTTTTCACCTTTACCAGAAGCTGGACAAATATTTCGTTATCGACAAGATGACGCTATATATACAGGTTTTGAGCTACAGTGGAAAAAGGGGCTTTCGCCCAAAATCCATATAGCGCAAGCTGCTGACTTTGTACAAAGCTATAATCTAGTAACAAATTTAGCATTGCCTTTCACTCCACAGCCATCTCTTAAAACGGATGTAATATTCACTCCTTTTGAAAGTGAGTGGCTTGAAGAATTTGAAATTGAAGTTTCACATCAATATCATTTTCCAGCTGAAGGGGCATTGCGTGTCGATCGTTCAGAACTAACAACGCCAGCATATCAGCTATGGGGAATAGGATTAGCAACGGTATTACATGTTGGAAAACAGGAAATAAATTTTAATTGCCAGGTGCAGAACATTTTCGACACCAATTATTTTGCTCATCTCAGCAGATATAGAATTATTAATGTTCCTGAGCAAGGACGTAATCTTATACTATCTGCTAAAATTCCATTTAGTGGTAAGTTAATCAAGGAAAAGAATTAGCTGAATGATTAGAAAATAATCATCCAGCTAAAATTTAATTCTTATTCTAAGCAGAATTCAACATCTGCAGTTTCTGTTACTTCACAATCGTGATCAGCACAAGCTACAATTTCTAAGTGGAAACAAGTTCCTGCATCGTAGCTACATAGATCAACTTCTTGATCGAAAGAAATTTCAGCATCATGATCATGCATATCAACATCGATGATTTTATCATCAATATCACCTTCAGGATGAAGGACGATTTCTACATTGTGATTTTCATCTGAAGCTTCAATATCAATGTGAATGTGAACTTCTGAACAATCTGTTATTACTTCACCATCAATAGGTTCATCGATTGTGATCGTAATGGTATTATCTTCTGTGTTGTCACCACAACTTGTGATAAATAGTCCTGTAGCAAGTAAAGCAAAAGCGAAATAAAATTTAATCATTTTCATGATTTAATATTTAGATTTTCAAGTGAATAAGTGATATCACTTGGTTTATTATTATAGTTGAGATACCTCTTTAGTATGAAGCATCAATTAATTCAATGTTGAAAGATTATTACAAGCAGCAGTGCTTGAAGAATCTTTATATTTTATAAGAAAAGTGTTTAAGAAAATAAAGAAGCACTTGGTGGACCTCTAAGTTGATTCTGAAGAAGTTTTTGTCCAGTAAAATTTTGAATTTCAATAAAAGTATTAGAAGACTTTATTGATTGAAATTCCTGAACATCATGTTGAAAATTTTCTGGTTCGGAAGGAGAAAGCTGGTATAAACACAAGTCACAATCTAGATGAATTTCATCAAGCGAGTGAAAGTGAACATCTGTTGAGTTACAAGCAATCTGTTCTTCATGGTGGTCACACGAGCTGTGAATAC
Source organism: uncultured Saprospiraceae bacterium (assembly GCA_964566605.1). GTDB lineage: Bacteria > Bacteroidota > Bacteroidia > Chitinophagales > Saprospiraceae > JAHDFB01. The sequence continues at coordinate 26,191 of CAZMKA010000036.1, forward strand.
TCTGAAGTATAAATACTTGAGTGATAGCTGCGATTAAGAAAGCAGCTGTAATTGCTCGATATGTATTATTAAAGTTCAATTATTAGCTACACTTATTTTAAGTGTTTTGAAAATTCTATTGTAAAGATATATAAAACTAGGTTAAATGCAACTTTGTTGCAGGAGGGGTTAGTTGTTTTTGGAGACATAAGAAGACATTCTTGTTAAGTGGGGGATACTTGATTAGTTTCTTTCTTGTTTAAAAAAGCACCTTGATTTTCATCAAAGTGCATTTTTGTGAGCCGGTGGAGATGAA
>CAZMKA010000037.1:0-456 GCA_964566605.1 uncultured Saprospiraceae bacterium
GTATCGGACATGCCGGTACATTGATCTCAGCCATTCTTTTACTCTTCCGTCAAAAATGGAGAACAGGAGTAAACAGAGCAGCAGAGGCGATGACAATTTTTGCTGTATTATGTGCAGCACTTTTCCCAGGGATTCACGTGGGTAGAGCATGGGTGGTATTTTATTTCTTCCCATATCCAAACACAAGAGGACCATTATGGCCGAACTTTAACTCGCCATTATTATGGGATTTATTCGCCATATCCACATATTTTACAGTATCATTATTATTCTGGTATACAGGTTTAGTGCCAGATTTCGCTACTGTAAGAGATAGAGCAAAAGGAATCAGAAAGAAAATTTATGCTTTTTTATCTTTTGGATGGAATGGTTCTGCAAAGCATTGGCAAAGATGGGAGTCTATCTCATTAGTTCTTGCAGGTTTAGCAACACCATTAGTACTTTCTGTACATACAA
>CAZMKA010000037.1:466-25991 GCA_964566605.1 uncultured Saprospiraceae bacterium
TTTCGCCACATCAGTTATACCAGGATGGCACACAACTATATTCCCTCCGTACTTCGTTGCAGGGGCAATTTTCTCAGGTTTCGCAATGGTATTAACATTGATGTTAATCACAAGAAAGATATTAAAATTAGAAGATTATATAACATTAGCTCACATCGAATCAATGAACAAGGTAATACTTGTAACTGGTACGATAGTAGGAGTTGCTTATTTGACAGAGTTGTTTATCGCATGGTATTCAGGATATGTATATGAGCAATTTGCTTTCTTCAACAGAGCCTTAGGACCATATTGGTGGTCATACTTCGGTATGATGTTCTGTAATGTTATTACACCACAGTTTTTCTGGAGTAGAAAAATCAGAAGAAGTGTTGTATGGACATTCTTCCTATCGATTGTTGTAAACATAGGTATGTGGTTCGAGCGTTTCGTTATTATTGCAACTACATTAGCAAGAGATTACTTACCATCAAGTTGGAGTTTTTACGTTCCATCTTGGGTGGAAATAGGAATCTTCACAGGGACAATAGGAATATTCTTTGTTTTATTTTTAATATTCGTAAGAGTTGCACCCGTTGTAGCAATTGCAGAAGTAAAGAGTATATTAAAATCATCAGGAGATCAATACAGTGGAGATGCACATCATGGTGTAGAGACACATTCTGAAACTTCTGTGAATACTGAAAATCACTAATTAAACTAGGATGGCACAAGCGACAAAAGACGTTATATACGGTTTATACAATGATGAAGAGGTTCTTATGAAAGCTGTTAAAGTAGCTAATGAGAAGCACCTTGACATTATGGAAGTATTTACACCTTTTCCAGTACACGGACTTGATCCACTATTGGGATTTGAAGAATCAAGATTACATATTGGTGGATTCATTTATGGTAGTATTGGTACATTGACAGCATTTTTAGGAATGTCTTGGATATTTACAAAAGACTGGCCAGTTATATTTGGAGGTAAGCCATATTGGGCTGTTCCTTCTTTTATTCCTATCACATTTGAGTTGACAGTATTGTTTGCTTCAATAGGAATGGTGGTAACTTTCTACATTATTAATGGAATGGGACCTGGTGTTACTTTACCAATTTTGGATAATAGGATTACAGATGACAAATTCTGTATTGCTTTTGATAAGTCACATGTTGATTCTTCAGTTGCTGAGTCTTTCCTCAGAGAGACAGGTGCAGAAGAGGTAAGTTCAAAAATTATTTAAGACATAGAATCATTTATTGATGAGAAATAAATTTAACCAAATACTTTTCATAGCTGTACTGTTCGTATGGATCTTTGTCAGTTCTTGCCAACAGCCAGACAGCAACAGCACAGGAAGTGAGTTTATGCCAGATATGGCACACTCTATCGCATATGAAGCAAATACATATGCATACTATTACAACAACACATGGGGAACCAAGGACGAATATTACGATTTCGCTAAACCTGGTGAACCTGTTGCAGGGACAGTGGCTAGAGGAGCTGCTGGAGTTAGTATGGATGATCCAAATTCTTTGGAAAAGCTTTTAAGCTTTAATGGAGAACTTACTCACTCAGGAATCTCAATTCCTGCTAATGGTAGTGTACCATATAATTACCCTGATTCAGAGGCTGGAATTCAACAAGCTGCTGCTGAAATGACTCAAAATCCTTATCCAATTACTGAAGATGGATTAGCAAGTGCAAAAGAGTTATACAATGTATTTTGTGGAATCTGTCATGGAGAAAAAGGAGATGGTCTAGGATACTTAGTAAGAGAAGATGGCGGGAAATACCCTGCTGCACCCGCTAATTTATTACTTGATGCGTATGTAGACATGAGTAATGGTCAGTATTACCAAGCAATTATGTATGGTAAGAACTTGATGGGGGCTTACAAGGATAAGCTTTCTCACGAAGAGAGATGGCAGGTGATTCACTACATAAGAACATTACAAGCAAAAGATAGAAAGCTTGAATACAGCGAAGAGGCAAATACACTAAACAATACAGCTACTCCTGGAAGTTTAGCAATGTCATTGAGTGATAAATATGATCAAGAAATGGAGGCGAGAAGAGAAGCAGCTATGAAAAATAGCTCTTCACATGGACACGATAGTCATGGAGAAGATCATGGACATGATGATCACGGTCACGATAATCATGGAGATGATCACGGTCACGACGATCATGGACATGATAGTCATGGAGAAGACCATGGTGATGGTGGACATAGTCATGACGGTGATGATCACGGAAATCATGACGGAGGACATTAATTTTCTCAGCGAATTAACTAAAAGAAAAGTAAAAAATGAATAATACATATACTATACCAGCTCGTCAGACAATGCTCCTAGGAATAGGGATGTTGATAGGTGCTCTATGTTTGGTATTGACTTTCATAGGCGACGATGCATTACACACGCGTTTTTGGTCAAATATTCTGCACAATTCTGTGTTTTTTACAGGTATTGCACTAATGGCTTTATTCTTTTTGTCTGCATCAATCACTGCTTGGGCAGGATGGTACACTGTTTTCAAAAGAGTGTGGGAGGCAATGAGTCAATTCTTAATTGTAGGATTCGGTCTAATGCTAATTTTAGGATTGGGAGTTTATTTTGGATGGCATCATCTTTATCACTGGGCTGATCCCACATTATTAGATCCTGAAAGTACAAATTTTGATAAAATATCTGTTGGTAAGTCAGGATTCTTGAATGCTAATATGTATGTTATATTTGGTGGAATAATTGTTCTTGGTTGGTATTTCTTTGCCAACAGAATGAGAGCTATTTCATTAGATGAAGATAATAATGGTGGAGACGCAAAGTTTTCTCACCACAGAAGATTAAGAACTTACGCTGCTATCTTTTTACCTATTGCAGGTTTTACAAGTGCAGCTATGGTATGGTTATGGATAATGTCTGTTGATTCTCATTGGTACAGTACTTTATTTGCTTGGTATGCAGGCGCTAGTTGGTTTGTATCTATGATGGCAGTAACAATCATGGTTATTTCGTATATGAAAGGTAAAGGATACTTTGAAAATGTTACTTCTGAGCATCTACATGATTTAGGTAAATTATTATTTGCTTTCAGTATATTTTGGACATATTTATGGTTTTCGCAGTACATGTTAATTTGGTATGGAAATGTTGGTGAAGAAACTATCTATTTTAAACAACGAATTGACAATTATCCTGTTCTATTTTATGGAAACGTGTTGATAAATTTTGTGTTACCTTTCTTTATATTAATGAGGAATGATAACAAAAGAAAGTACGGTACATTATTATTTACAGCAGGTGCAGTTTTTATAGGTCACTGGTGGGATTTCTTTTTAATGTTAAAGCCAGGAATTCTTCATACGGCACACGAAGTTGCTGGACACGGACATGGCGGAGACTCAGGAGGAGGACACGGAGAAGCTGGAGGACATGTATCTGAATTTTTAATGGGATTCAATTTGCCAGGCTTTTTAGAAATAGGAACATTTATAGGATTTTTATCATTATTCCTATTCTTCTTTTGGAGAACTCTTAGTTCTTCGCAATTAACACCTTCCAAGGATCCGTTCTTAGAAGAGAGCTTACATCACCATGTTTAATTATTTATCTTAATTGATATAAATTTAAAAAATGACAACATTAATAATTTTATTAATTCTTCTTATACTAGTTGTAATCACGATTCAGATTTCAAAGGTAACAGAGTTATCTAGTAAGATTCGTGGAGAGGAAGCATCTAGAATGCAAGCTAATAACCGAACTGCCTTATGGTTGGTTATTTTTATGGTAGCTTTTCTTGTCTTATCTGTAGGTTCTGCAATATACTACAAGAACTATATGTTGGGATACGGTCCTTTGAAAGCTGCATCAGAACATGGAGCAGCAATAGATGGTGTATTTAACTTGACATTAGTATTTACAGGAATTGTATTTATAGCAACTCAGATACTTTTGTTCTGGTATGCATATAAATACAGAGAGCAAAAAGGACAAAAAGCATTTTTCTTTTCACATGACAATACTTTAGAGTATGTTTGGACAGGTATTCCTGCTCTAGTCATGACAGTACTTGTTGTAAAGGGATTAGTAGTATGGAATGATGTTACTGCAGATGTACCAGTAAATGAGGATGTAATAGAGATAGAAGCTACTGGATGGCAATTTGGATGGACAATCCGTTATCCAGGTGATGATAATTTATTAGGAGAAAAGGACTATACATTAATTCAACCAGGTATCAATGATCTTGGTCAGAATTGGGAAGATGCAAAGAACCATGATGATTTCGTTGCTGATGAGATAGTTCTTCCAGTTAATAAAAAAGTAAGAGTTCGTATTACTGCAAAAGATGTATTACATAACTTCTACTTACCACACTTTAGAGTAAAGATGGATGCTGTTCCTGGTTTACCTTCTTACTTCGTATTTACTCCTACTGTTACTACAGAAGAATTCAAAGAGCGTTTGTACGGAAGACCTGAATGGGAAGTTCCTTATGACCCTACCGATCCTAGTATTGGGACTAAGGCCGAAAACTTTAATTACGAACTTGCTTGTGCGGAGTTATGTGGTTACGGTCACTACAGTATGAGAAAGATAGTTAAGATAGTAAGTGAAGAAGAATATGCTGCGTGGTTATCTACTCAGAATTCAACATATATGTCAACAATAAGAAATACTGAAAATGATCCAAACAAAGGACAGCTTTTAGGTGTTGATATAAGTACACAGCGAAAAGACTTTTTTAATGAGTTTAATTCTGCTTTAGGAAGTGAAGATGATGAAGTTTCTCTAAAGCTAAAGAATATTAATTTTGATACTGGTTCAGCTAATCTAACTACAAATTCTCGTTACGAACTAGATAACCTCGTTCAAGCTTTGAATGATTTCAAAAATGTTGAAATTCAGATTGAAGGTTATACGGACAATACGGGAGATCCTTCTGCTAATCAAGTTCTTTCAACAAATCGTGCTAATGCGGTTATGAATTATTTGCTTAATAAAGGAATTTCTGGACAAAGACTTGCTTCTGTAGGTTTTGGGCAGGAAAATGAAGCTGCTTCTAATGATACCGAAGAGGGTAGAGCAGCGAATAGAAGAATTGAGTTTAAAATTACTAAAAAGTAAAAAATCTGAGCAATGGCTGAATTGTTAGAATACAACGAAGAAACACTTGTTAAAGAACAAGGATATGACGATCATTTTCATGATCATCATCATGGTGATAGGTTTAAGTCTGGATTTATAGGGCACTATATATTTAGTATGGACCATAAGATTATTGCAAAGCAATTCCTTATTACAGGTATGTTTTGGGCGATAATTGGTGCTGCTATGTCTGTAATTTTCAGAATGCAACTTGGTTTTCCTGAAGAAAGTTTAACATGGATTAAGCCTTTATTAGGAAAATGGATTGTAGTAGATACTGCAACAGGAATGGGTACATTAGCACCTGAGTTTTATTATGCCTTGGTAACAATGCATGGTACCATTCTGGTTTTCTTTGTACTTACTGCTGGGTTAAGTGGAACATTTAGTAACTTACTTATTCCATTACAATTAGGAGCAAGAGATATGGCTTCCCCGTTTATGAATATGTTATCATACTGGTTCTTCTTTTTAGCAGGAGCAGTTATGTTTTACAGTTTATTTATTTCAACAGGGCCTTTCGCCGGTGGATGGACAGCATATCCGCCTTTAAGTGCGTTACCACAAGCATCTCAAGGTTCAGGACCAGGTATGACACTTTGGCTTTTGAGCTTGACTCTTTTTGTTGTATCAGTACTATTAGGAGGAATTAATTATATAACAACTGTATTAAACTTAAGAACGAAAGGAATGAGTTTATGGAGAATGCCATTAACAATATGGGCATTTTTTGTAACTGCTATTCTTGGACTTTTATCTTTCCCTGTTTTAGTATCGGGATTCTTAATGTTAATGTGTGATAGAGGATTAGGAACTTCATTCTTTTTAAGTGAGATTTTTGTAAATGGTGAAGCATTGCCTAATGTAGGTGGATCTCCTATTTTATATCAACACTTGTTTTGGTTCTTAGGTCACCCTGAAGTATATATTATAATACTACCTGCAATGGGAATTGTCTCAGAGGTATTAGCTGTACACGCAAGGAAACCAATTTTTGGTTATAAAGCGATGGTATATTCAATTTTAGCAATTGGGTTCTTATCGTTCATTGTATGGGCTCACCACATGTTTATGTCGGGAGTAAATCCATTGATATCTAATTTCTTCGTAGTATTCACACTGATTATTGCAGTTCCATCAGCCGTAAAGGTATTTAACTGGATAACCACTTTATATAGAGGTAATATCAGATTAAATTCACCAATGTTATTTGCAATTGGTTTCGTATCGATGTTTATATCTGGTGGATTAACAGGTATTTTCTTAGGTAACTCTGCTATTGATATTCAAATGCACGATACATATTTCGTTGTAGCTCACTTCCACATTGTAATGGGTGTTGCAGCTTTCTTCGGTATGTTCTCAGGTATTTATCATTGGTTTCCTAAGATGTATGGAAGATTCATGAACGAAACAATGGGTAAAATACACTTTTGGTTTACATTAATAGGTGCTTACGCTATATTCTGGCCAATGCACTATATTGGTATGGCAGGTGTACCTAGAAGATATTACAGCTTTGATTCATTCGATGCGTTCAAGGACTTTGGAATGATGAACAAGTTTATCACGATTGCAGCAATTGTTGTATTCGCAGTACAAATATTATTCGTTATTAACTTCTTTTACAGTATTTGGTACGGGAAGAAAATGAAGACTAAAAACCCATGGGGAGCAACTACTCTTGAATGGACTACAGATATACACCCAGGTCATGGTAACTGGACGGGTAATATTCCTACAGTTCATAGATGGGCTTATGATTATGGAAAAGATGGACATGAGTTTATACCTCAATATGTTCCTATTCAAGAAGGTGAAAGCGAAGATCATTAATGAATTCTAGAGTTAAGACATATACTAAATCTTCGGAGTTAAACACTACTGTCAGTAAGTGGGAGGACTTCAAGACACTTGTTAAGTTCAAACTTAACATAACGGTGGTATTATCTTCTGTGCTTGCATATCTAATTGTAGCTCAAGGAAGTCTGAGATTTATTGATATTGTAATGTTAATTGTAGGTGGCTTTTTAGTTACAGGAGCTGCTAATGCTCTGAATCAAGTTCTTGAAAAAGAATATGATTCTCTTATGTCACGTACTCAGAATAGACCACTTCCTATGGGAAGAATGACTATTTCTGAAGCTGTCCTTTATGCTGGAATAATGGCTCTTTTCGGAATAACTATCTTAGGATTCTTTAATCCTTTGTCAGCTTTTCTTGGAACAGCAGCTTTAGTTTCATATGCTTTTGTATATACTCCTTTCAAAAGATTTTCGCCATTAGCTGTGTGGATAGGTGCAATACCAGGTGCATTGCCTGTACTTATTGGTACTTCTGCATTTCAGGGTGAGATAACTAGTTTAGCACTAGTGTTGTTTGCAGTTCAGTTTTTCTGGCAACTACCTCACTTTTGGGCTATTGGATGGATGTCATATGATGATTATAAATTAGCAGGTTATAAATTATTGCCTGTTAAAGATCAAGTAAGAGATAGTAGAATAGGCTTGTCATCTTTTATATGGACATTGCCACTAATAGGAATATGTATCATTCCATTTTTTACAGAACAAATAGGGATATTTTCTCTTATTCTTATCACTTTAGTTAATGTCTGGTATGCTTCCAAAGGATGGAAACTTTATAAAACTGGTGATACTGCTTCAGCAAAGAAATTAATGTATGCTTCATTTGCATATTTACCAATAGTATTAATTTTATTTATAATTGGTTCAAACGGTATATAAATGAGTTTAAACGTGGCTACAAATAAAAAACAATATGAACCGGGTAGAATCAATCCTCAGCAATTTGGGTTGTGGATTTCTATGGCTTCATTGTTAATGATGTTTGCAGCATTCACAAGTGCATATATAGTGCGTATTGCTGCTGGAAATTGGTTGGAATTTCCTATTCCATCTATTTTCAATATCAGTACAGTTGTGATTATACTTAGTAGTATAACACTGCAATTATCATTCAATGGTTACAAATCAGGTAAAGAATGGATTTATAAGTCATTTTTGGTTTTAACCTTTTTACTTGGAATAGGTTTCTTAGTGTTACAAAATGATGGTTGGTATACATTATACAATAATGGGGTAGATTTTAAAATCAATCCTTCTTCTTCATTTTTCTATTTAATAGGTTGGGTTCATGCAGCTCACATAGTTGCCGCATTGACTACAACAGTTGTTGCAATGATTCATGCCTTTACATTGAAATTTGAATATAAAGAATATAGAAAAAACAGATTTTCATTAGTTGTGCAATTTTGGCATTTTCTAGGAATTCTTTGGATAGCTTTATTCTTGTTTTTAACTTTTTATCGATAAAACTAAACTAATAATAAATGGCTACAGATACAGCAGTACAGCATGATGTAGAGTCAACAGAAGGTGCATGGGAAGGCGGAAAAAAGAGACCATTTAAGGCTTCTTATGGGAAGTTGATGATGTGGTATTTTTTACTTTCTGATGCTTTCACATTCAGCGGTTTTTTAATTGCCTATGGCGCATTGAGAATTAGTTCTCCTTCTTGGCCAGTTCCAGACTTTGTTTTCCAAACATTCCCTGGTGGTTTTTCAGGACTTCCCCTGATTTTCGTTACAGTGATGTCCTTCTTATTGATTGTATCTTCTGTTACTATGGTAAGAGCAGTACAAGAAGGTGCTAGAGAGAATCGAAAAGGAGTAGTTTTCTGGATGATTCTAACAATCATAGGAGGATTAGGATTCTTAGGATGTCAAGCATGGGAGTGGACTAACCTTATAGGACACGAACACATGTCTGTTACAGTTAATCCATTTGGGACACACCAAGAGGATGGCGTATATCTAATGGATGATCACGGAGTAGCTTATGCAGCGGGTGCAGAAAAAGAAACATTTAAAGCGGGTGAAAGTTATCTTATTCACAAACATGATGGAGATTTTGTTCAAAGAGAATACAAAGTAACAAGCGGAGAAGATTCTGGACTTACTAAAAAGCAAGAGTTTGGCCCCAAAGCATTCGGTGCTTTATTTTTCTTTATTACTGGATTTCACGGATTTCACGTTTTCTCTGGTGTTGTATTCCTTATTATTATAATGCTTAACTCCGCAAGTGGGGTTTATGTTGAAAGGAAGAATGGCTATGAGATGGTGGAGAAAATAGGCTTATACTGGCACTTTGTCGATTTGGTATGGGTATTTGTATTCCTTGTATTTTATTTACTTTAATAACACACTAAAACAATATTACGATGGCTCACGAGAATCACGAAAAAGCGATAAGACAAGTTTATATTGGTCTAGCTATATTAGCAGTAATTACCCTTATTGAAGTAGGAGTGTCTTTATTTGGTAAAGGTCATATTCTAGAAGGAATGGGTGATATAAAATGGGTAGTTTACATTTGTGCACTACTTATTATTGTACTTTCTTTGTACAAAGCAAAGTTCATTATTTATGAATTTATGCATATGCGTTATGAAGTCCCAGGGTTAGTGCGTTCAGTATTATTACCTGTTTTACTTTTGGTATGGGGTATTATAGCTTTCTTTTATGAAGGAAATTACTGGAAGGTAAAGCGTACGAAAATTCAAGACCGTAATGAACTTAAGTCTGATTATTTAGAAACCAAGAAAGAAATGGGAACTTTGAATTATGACTGGAAAAATGAAGACTTGTATTAGTCTTTGCAAGATGTAAAATAATTCGCAGCCAAGCGAAATAGATATATGTTCATTACTATTTTTAAACATTAGTAATGAACATTTTTTTTTGGGCTGAAAGCCCAAAATGTATCGTTTTTATTAATCTATTTCCAACCATAAACTGTTACATATAAAACAACAATGTGAAGTATCTAAATTCCATATTAGTAGTTGCCTTAATTTTCATCTTACCTGCTGGAAGTTATCTTTACCTTAGATCGGGCTTTATGTTTCGAAAAGATAAATTAGAAAAGTTGAAGAATGAAAATCCCCTTGAGCAAGCTCAAAAAGCCTTTTTGCTTTCAAAAGATTCCACATACTTCAAAAATGAAGAACGTACAGTTAATCTTCTTATGAAGGTGGATAATGAAAAGGATGAAAAAGATCTGTATTTTCTAGCAGAAAACTTAAAAGAACGTAAAGACTTTGAATTGACAGGGCTTTATTCGAGTGAAGATTTTAAAACATTTTCAGATACACTTTACTCAAAAACATTAACACGCTTTTCCACCTCACCTGAGACTAACTTTTTTCAGGGTGATAATAGGTTTATTCTATTAAAAAATGATCTTGTAAGAAGTACATATGGAAGTACACAGGAAGATTTTAATAATGCTTATGAAGAAACTGTAATCTTACTTCCATTAAAAAAGAGAGATAAGTTAATTTTAATACGAGATAATGAAAAGTAACCAACTAAATCCAAGACCGGAATTAGAAAAGAGATTAAAACCATGGGCATGGGGATTGACTATTGTGATTCTTGCCGTGGTTGTACTTATGAGATACATAAAGCTTCCTGTGGACGGTCCTTTATCATTCTTGCCGCCTTTTCATAGTGCTGTTAATGCAATAACAGGAATTTGTCTTTTATTGGCATTGTACTTTATAAAAAAGAAAAACATTACTGCTCATAGAAATATGATAATGGTTTCTATGGCGCTTAGTCTTGTTTTCTTACTCTCTTATGTAGCCTATCATACAACAAGTGAACCGACATTATATTGTAAAGAAGGAATAAGTAAAGGGATATATTTTATTTTATTGGGTACACATATATTAAGTGCTGCAATTATTTTCCCTTTTATTCTGTTTACTTTCATAAGAGGTTATGCACACTTAGTTGAAAAGCATAAGAAAATGGCACGATGGGTATTTCCCATTTGGCTATATGTTTGTTTCACAGGTCCTATATGTTACTTAATGTTGGCACCTTGTTATTAGAAAGTATGAAGAAGAAATATTCGTTTATAGTTTTTATGGTTATTTGTTTAGCCTTTATTATGTTGCCAACAGCTGATATCATTGCGCAATGCCCTATGTGTCGTATGTCTGCTGAGTCAAACTTAGAAAACGGAGGTTCAGCAGCCAAAGGTCTTAATAATGGAATCCTTTACATTTTTATGTTTCCTTATATTTTAGTTTCAATATTAGGGTTTTTGTGGTGGAAAAATACAAAAAAGAACAGGGAACAGAATCAAGAAGAGCTTGGGTAATTACTAAGATAACTACAATTATCTAGTCTTAATATAGGAATATATTACCTTGAATAACTTTTTTTATCGTTTCATAACTATTTTTAACGGGGTAATCATTTATTAATTATATTTTCGCTATTATACCCCAATAAATAAATACATGAAGAATTCAATCATATCAAGCGAAGACTTAAAATCTATTTTGACTAATCAGGAATTATTGATTTTGGACGTAAGTCCTGCTTCGAATAAAGCCATGCTAACTGCTATGTATCCTGATCTTATGATTAAAGGTGCACACATTGTTAGCTTGAAGGACGAATTAAGTGATTCTTCTAGCCCATTTCCAAATACTTTTCCTACAGAATATATACTAAATAAGTTCTCTCAATCTATCGGTTTATCTTCGGAGTCAAAAGTAATTGTATATGATAACCTTGGGGTTTATACTTCTCCGCGTATGTGGTGGATTCTAAAAACGATGGGAATCAAGGAAGTACACGTTTTAAATGGTGGTATTTCTGCCTGGGTTGATGCAGGTGGTGAAACTGAAACTAGGGCCTTACTTCCGAGACCGGATAATGGAAGCTTTATTGCAAATATCAACACTGATGCGATAAGAACATATGAACAAATTTTACAAAATACAGAGAATCATAATTTTACAATATTAGATGCTAGGTCTTCAGGGCGGTTCAAAGGAGAAAGTTCAGAGCCTAGAATGAATCTAGCTAGTGGGTCTATTGTCGATTCTAAAAACATACCGTTCAAGGACGTTCTCAAGGATGGGAAATTAAAATCTACGCAAGAACTAAATCAAATTTTTAAACCATACTCCAATGAGAGTGAGCTCGTTTTTTCTTGTGGTTCAGGAATAACAGCTTGTATTATTCATCTTGCAGCAACGCAAGTTCTAGATTCGAAAATGTCAATTTTTGATGGTTCTTGGACAGAATGGGCTGAACGCCAAAAGTTATTTACTAATTAGAGTGAAAAGACGATTTCTACTTACAGCTAATCTTCGTATTACGTAAACTTGTATTTACTGTCATTACTACATCTCAACCGATTTTCTTGCCGATTATTATTGGTTTGATTTGAATATTCGAATGTTGCTTTTCCCAAAATGGATCGCAATTTTTTTTTCCAAAAGGCGCCAACAATTTACAGTGAATTCTTCGTACTACCTAATCTTGTGTCCTCCGTCATAACTACATCTTAGCCGATATTCCTGCCGATTATTATTGGTTAGATCTGAAATCTCGACTGTAATTTCTCTCAATCTCGTTTACAATGAACTTTTCAAAACGCGACTTCAACTTACAGTTAATCTTCGTACTACGTAAACTTGTATCCACTGTCATTACTGCATCTCAGCCGATTTTCTTGCTGGTTTCTTATTTAGAATAATTCATATATCTCATAGAATAATCATATACTTACTGGGCATAAAAAAATGGCATCTTGTAAAACAAGATGCCATCGTAAATTTTTTAAATTCTGTTGCGATTATGCAATGAACTTCAAGTAAATCCAGTACCAGAATAAAATTGTACCAGCTAACCCACATAAGTAAGATAACCAGAATGGAAGTCTAGCTAAAAAGCTTCCTACAGGAAGCGCAATAACTAAAACAACTCCTAATACCCATAGCACAACTGCTGCTACAAAAGCAATAATCCAATACTTAAGTACTGTTCTATCATCACTCCAATCTATTGCCATAGCTTTCTTTACAACGAAATTTACAGCTTTGTTTTTTTGAGTTTTGAACCAAGTTCCTACTTTGTTAAATACATTTTGCTTTTCACCAGTTACTGTTAGTGTAGTACCATCAGCATCAAGTTGAGCAGTATTTATTGCTTGTGCTTGGTAAGAAAAAGTAAATAGCATTGTTAAAATAAGTAGTAATTGAATTTTCATAATAAAATGGTTTTATGTTAATAATTTGTTTAATTAATTGTTGATATTGATTGAATCTTTTTAATGTTTAAAACACTAGTCTTGCAATCAATACAATTTAAAATTATAAATTTATTTCATATGTTCAATTTTTTAAGACACATTTTTTCGTTTATTAATATAGTATAGTAAAATTTTATTGCTGAATTCCACTCTGTTTAAAATTAATGTTATTCATATAATCTACTGAATTTCCGTTCGATGTAATTAATAAAAGGATGCAATGATAAAGTAGATCCTGTAATTTCTTTACATAATTCTTCTGCCTCCATTGAATGACCTTTGGAATGGATAGCTGTTCTTAACCAACTTAATAATTCACTTGAATCTCCATGAGATAGTTTTTCTTCAAGCCTATAAATATCCTTTTTCGCTTGCTCATAAAATTGTGCGGCATAGAAACTTCCCAACGAATAAGTAGGGAAATAACCGAAACTTCCATGCGACCAATGTATGTCTTGCAATATACCTTCATTATCATCCTTTGGGCGTAAGCCCAAATATTCTTCATACATATCGTTCCACACATCTCGCAATTCACTTATCTCAATACTTCCTTCAATCAACTTCTTCTCGATTTCATACCGGATCATTACATGAAAGTGATAGTGTAATTCGTCCGCCTCTGTTCGAATAAGATTCGGTGCAATATTATTGATTGCACGCATAAAATCTTGTAATGTAACTCCATCCAATTGTTCTTTATAAGCACCTTTCATCACAGGGAAATGATGCTCCCAAAAAGCAAAATCTCTACCCACATTGTTCTCCCATAAGCGGGATTGTGATTCATGAATACCTAAACTCATGTAAGAACCTGATGGTAATCCATATTCTTCTGTCGGCAAGCCTTGCTCGTAAAGTGCATGACCACCTTCATGTATAGTTGACCACAACATATATGAAAAGTCATCTTCCTTTAATCGTGTCGTAATTCGAACGTCTTCAGGACCAAAACTCGTTGTAAATGGATGCGTACTTTTATCTTGTCTACCTTTTGTGAAATCATATCCCATGGATTCCAGTATATATATTCCAAAATCCCATTGCTTATCTAAATCGTATTTTTCCGACATAAATGAATGGGATTGGGAAGGGTAGTCCAGACATTTTTTCAGTAAAGGAAGTAAATTCTCTTTAACATCCTTAAAAATTACATCTAGCTTTTTTACCGTCATACCCGGTTCATAAATGTCTAGCATATTATCATATGGATGTTCTGCGTTGCCTAGTAACTTGGCTTCTTCTCGCTTTAAAACCACTAGTTTTTCTAAGGCTGGTAAATATATCGACCAGTCATTCTCTTCTCGTGCTTTAATCCAAGCATGAAAAGTTTCCGATGTCAACATTGATTTTTTTATGACAAATTCTTCTGTAAAGTTTGTCGCTTTTTTATATTCTTTAAGCGTTAATGCAACATTGTTTTTTTCAACAGCTGATAAACTTTTGTCGGTGATTAATTTTTCAAGGCTTTCGCCAAAAGATGGTTTTGTATACAATTCATGCACCATGCTTGATAGCGTTGCAATCTGCTGGCTTCTGAATCTTGAACTTCCTGATGGAAGATTTACTTCTTTATCCCAAGACAAAACAGCAATGGAATGACCTATGTCCGCAATCTTGGACATGTAATTTTTATATTCTGTATATGTCATTTTATTTTTTTCTGTAAAATGATAGAAAGAAACTAATCCAACCTAAAATGAAAAATACTCCACCTATCGGCGTTATTGCTCCCATCCAAGATAATCTTGTTCCTATTAAAGTGTCTGACAAAGCTAGAGTGTAAAGACTACCAGAGAAAAAGAAAATCCCTGCTAAGAAAAGTCTATACGTCCATTTCAAACCCTTTCGGTCATGTTGTGCATAGATGGCTGCAGTAATGAGTATGGCAAACGCATGATATATCTGATATTGAACACCAATTTTCCATATATCTAAATCCACTTGTGTCAAAGGTTCTTGTAATAAATGGGCTCCTAAAGCGCCAAACATCACTCCTATACCTGCTAAAAAGGCACCCACTTGAATCATTCGGTTTAATCGAGTTTCCATTCTATTATTTTTTGATTGTTCGTTTTCAAATATGCATTAGTTTTCGAGAAATGCGCACTACCGGCATATCTATTTCCAGCTAGCGGAGACGGATGAGCAGCTTCTAGAACTAAATGCTTTTCACCATCAATAAGTTCACCTTTTTTTTGGGCGAAAGCCCCCCACAACATAAAAACTTTATGCTGTGTCTTTTCACTGATCTTTTGAATAACACCATCAGTAAATTCTTGCCATCCACTTTTTTTATGACTCCCAGGATTATTTCGCTCGACCGTTAACATCGCGTTCAATAAAAGTACCCCTTCATTTGCCCATTTCGTTAAGTCTCCCGAAAATGGATAATCATAGTCAAGATCGCGCATCAATTCTTTGAAAACCCTGCGTAAAGACGGTGGAATTTTTAAACCCATAGGGACAGAAAATGATAAACCCATCGCTTGGCCTTCATTATGATATGGATCTTGCCCTAGTATGATGGCTTTTAAATCCGCAGGTTTACAATATTCAAATGCCTTGAAAACGAGTGTTTTGGGAGGTAGTGTAAGAGCAGAAGAATATAAATCCTCTACCAATGTGTGCGCAAGATTTGTCAAATCTTCACCTAAGAATTTTTGCCATAAAATAGGAAGGATTACATCTTTTACTTGCATCTTTGAAAAGTAGATATAGATTATAACTACTGTAAATATCAAAAATAATAAGCAATCAAAAGCTTTAATTCATATTTTAACGGAAAAACAGTGTGGGTTTCTGGAGCGAGCTCTGGCATAGGTGAAGAGTTAGTAAATCAACTTGATAAATCTACACATCATATCGTTTTAAGCGGAAGAAATATTCCAAAACTTAATGAGATTGCTTCTCGATTGCAGTCCGAATATACCATAATCTCTTTTGATATGGCGATAGAAGCGGAAGTTGATAAAGCCCTAAATGAGAATAAGCAGATCCTTGAAAAAGTTGATGTTGTTTTTCTTAATGCAGGAATTTCCCAACGTTCATTGGCTCGTGATACAGATATGAAAACTGTTCGTAAGTTACTGGAAATCAACTTCTTTTCTCACATAAAGATAAGCTCTTTTCTCCTTCCTTCGATGATAAAGAACAAAGGGCATTTCGTAGTGATGAGTTCGTTGACAGGTGTTTTTGGAGTGCCGTATCGTTCGAGTTATAGTGCTTCCAAACATGCACTTCACGGCTATTTTGAATCCCTCCGACTAGAAGAATACGTACTTAATATAACGATAGCCTGTCCAGGATTTATAAAAACGGATATTTCCAAAAATGCTCTTCAAGGAAATGGCATAAAATATGGTAAACTTGATCCGGGTCAAGCAACTGGAATGCCAGTAGACAAAATGGTTAATATTCTACTGAAAGCAGTTGTGAAAAAGAAACATACAGTATATATTGGGGCTTGGAAGGAGACAAAACTGGGCGTATTTTTACATAATAATTTTCCACGCCTTTTTTATAAAATCATCAAAAGAAGTAAAGTTAAGTAACAAATGAAGGATATTTTCGAAAGAATAGAAGAGGATATGGGGCCTCTTGGGAGATATGCAGATCAAGCTGAAGGATACTATATTTTTCCTGAATTGGAAGGCGAATTGAGTAACCGAATGAAGTTTCATGGAAAGGAAGTTATCGTGTGGTCAATTAATAATTATCTAGGTTTGGCGAATGATATAGGTGTTCGTCAAGTTGATAGTAGATTGGGCGAGGAATATGGAATTGCCTATCCTATGGGATCGCGAATGATGTCGGGGAATACTTCTTTACATAGCGAGCTAGAGAAAGAGCTTTCTTCTTTTGTTCGTAAAGAAGATACCGTGTTATTGAATTTTGGCTATCAGGGAATTATGTCCTCTATTGATAGTTTACTAAGTAGAAGAGATGTGGTGGTTTATGATGCAGGATGTCATGCTTGTATCGTTGATGGAGTTCGTATGCATTCTGGAAAGCGCTTTGTTTTTCAGCACAATGATATGGAGAGTTTGGAGAAGCAGCTTAAGACTGCAACGGAAGTGGCGAATGAAAATGGAGGCGGTATTCTTGTGATAAGTGAAGGTGTGTTTGGGATGCGAGGTGATCAAGGAAAGTTGAGAGAAATTGTTGCTTTGAAGTCGAGGTATAATTTCCGTTTGATGGTTGATGACGCGCATGGATTCGGTACACTTGGTCATGATGGTAGCGGAGCGGGTACAGAGCAAGGTGTTCAAGATGAAATCGATATTTACTTTGCGACTTTTGCGAAAGCAATGGGAAGTATTGGTGCTTTTATCTCAGGTGATGCGTTGGCGGTAAAATATTTGAAATACAATATGCGATCTCAAATTTTTGCAAAATCTCTCCCTAGTATCGTTGTCGGCGGTGCGCTGCATAGATTAAAGATGATAAAAGCGTCTACTAGCCGTAAGGATAAACTGTGGGAAAATGTAAATATGCTTCAAAAAGGTTTAATTGAGGCTGGATTCGATATAGGGAATACGAACTCTTGTGTGACGCCTGTTTATATGCATGGAAGTGTGGAGGAAGCGATGGTTCTCGTGAAAGATTTACGTACGAATTACAACATCTTTTGTTCCATTGTTGTATATCCCGTTATTCCAAAAGGTCTTATTCTATTACGTCTCATCCCTACAGCTGTACATACGGCAAAAGACATAGAAGAAACAATTGCAGCTTTCAAAGAGGTGAAAACAAAGTTGGAAAGTCACGTTTACCAAAAACAGTTGGTTTAATTTATGGCATATTTCATCAACGGAATCCAGCAGATAGGTGTCGGGAATAACGATATATATAAGACGTATCAATGGTATGAAAAGAATTTTGGGACGGATGTAAAGGTGTTTGATGAGTCGGCTGAAGCGGCTTTGATGTTGCCTTATACTGGAGGTGTACCTAGGAAACGCCACGCTATTTTGGCCATGAATATGAATGGAGGAGGTGGAGTTGAAATATGGCAGTATACAGAAAGGAGGGCTGTTCCGCCCAAAGAAAATATTGCGTGGGGTGATTACGGGATTCTGGCATCGTGTTTCAAGAGTTGGGATATTGAAGCGACACACAAACAAATGGATTCTAGTATCTTCAAAACCGAAATCTCTACCAACCCTGCCGGTCAAAAACATTTCTACACAAAAGATCTTCATGGTAATCTTATCGAAGTACTAGCTTACGATTCGTGGTTCAAAAAAAAGAAGCATCGTACAGGTGGTGTTTGCGGTGCTGTGATAGGAGTTAGTGATATGGATAAAAGCTTGGACTTTTATAAGAATATCTTAAAGTATGATGTTGTTCTAAGTGATGAAACCGCGGTATTCGAGGATTTTAGACCTTTAATTTCTGATGGGTCGGAGCCCAAATTCAGACGAGTTATTCTTAGTCATTCTGCTGAAAGAAAAGGTGCATTTAGTGAATTGTTTGGTAAAGTTCAACTGGAATTAATACAGCGAGTAGGGTATAAAGGGAAAAGAAGTTTCGAAGGAAGACTTTGGGGAGATCTTGGCTATATCCATTTGTGTTACGATGTAAATAATATGGATGCATTGAAGTCTTTTTCAGCAAGTAAAGGTTATTCTTTTACGGTTGATAGCGGCGATTTTGAAATGGGAAATGCAGCTGGTAGATTCGCCTATGTAGAAGATCCAGATGGGACACTCATAGAATTTGTAGAAACCTATGAAGTGCCTATTGTAGAAAAGCTAGGCTGGTCAATAAAATTAAAAGGAAAGAAACGCAAACCTTTACCTCGCTTTATAATCAATGCGATGGGATGGTTTTAATGTATACGAACATGGCTCATTCATTTATTTTGGGCGTAAGCCATTTCTACTGTAATTTATAGGATAGATTCCAAAATATCATCTTACTTACTTTCAGTATTATTATTGAAGTCTACTGTCTGATCTGAGCGATGGTGGATATAATGAAAAATTTAGGAGTAGGGCAGAGAATTAAGGAATG
Source organism: uncultured Saprospiraceae bacterium (assembly GCA_964566605.1). GTDB lineage: Bacteria > Bacteroidota > Bacteroidia > Chitinophagales > Saprospiraceae > JAHDFB01. The sequence goes on from CAZMKA010000037.1 coordinate 19,768, forward strand.
ACATGAATGATATATTAGGAATTAATTATCTTAGGGTTCTAGAATTGATTAAGTAAGAAGCAAGTCAAACAGACCAAAAAAGTATCAAAAATTTAATAAATCATATTACCAATTTTATTCCAGTCTCAACCGAATTGAAAAAACGAATTGAGAGTATTGGCGAAATCCAAACCTTTCGAAAAAGCCATTTTTTTCACAAACCCAATAGGACTTGTAAACATACGTATTTCATAAATAGCGGACTGATAAGAATTTACTACCTAAAAGATGGTAAGGAAATCACAGACAACTTTTCCGCAGAAAATGAATGGATAACTTCTATTTACAGCTTTCTGCAAAGTATTCCCGACCAGTTTTATATTCAAACTTTAGAAGAAACGGAGGTGATAAGAATTTCCTTAAATGACCTTGAAAATTGTTTCAGAGATTTCCCAGAGATGGAGCGATTTGGTCGGATGTTAATGTCAAAATACTTTTTGGAGCAGTCTGAGCGTATTATTACACTTCAATTTAATTCTGCTAAGGAACGCTACCAAATTTTTGAACGAACTTCGAAAGGTAAATTGACAAAAGTACCACTTGGAATGCTCGCTTCTTATTTGGGGATGACACAAGAAACATTGAGTAGAGTTAGGTCTAAATAATCTTTTTTGATTTATATCAAAAGTTAGGATAAAAATTATAAATATTTTTGTCTATAAAATATCAAAAATGAGCAATAAAACTTACGGAATTATCGGAATTGCAACGCCAATTGTTTTTTTGGTTACTTACTTAATTATGTCTTCAATTCGACCAGAATATTCCATGTTTACTAAAGCAATTAGTGAACTTGGCTCGGTCAATGCGCCAAACAAATGGTTGTAGAATTTCTTTGGTTATATGCTCACAGGTATTTTAATTGCAATTTATGCAGTTGGTCTTTATAAAAATATTGCTGTTGTAAAATCAAGTAAAATACCGCTTTATGGTATTTTATTGAGTGGGATTTTTATGACGATATCAGGTGTTTTTCCAGGCGATTTTGACAATCGATATTCTACAACAATGCTTTTACATACAATTGGGAGCTTTGGTAGTTATATTTTCTTTTTGATTGGAGCGTTCTCTTATCCTAAAGTCATGAATCAAACTGACTATTGGAAAGGCGCCAAAAAACCGACTTTGATTTTTACGTTTTTAACTATTGTTTTTGGATCTTGGGTTTTTATTTTCCCAAATATTCCCGCGTTAGGTCAACGCATTGTTTTTCTATTTTTCTTTTTGTGGATAATATACACAGCGATTAAACTTTACCTTCTGCCGAAACTTCCTTAATTTATTTTCACCCATTTCGTAGAAAAAACATTTTCTTCATCAAATAATCTGAATACATAGACGCCAGAAGATAGATTAGATACATCAATATTCTTCGAAATTCCTCCAGCTTGTTCATAAATCATATTACCTGCTAAATCTATAATCTGAAGAAGTTGATTTGAATTTTCTTTGATTTGAGGCAAATACACATTGTTAGTTCCTGGATTTGGAATAACAGCTAATTTTTCCGATTCAAGAGAATTGGTGTTTTTTGCAGAATTTACTATTCCTGTTTGATAAAATTGTAAAGCATTGATGGCGTAAGCCAATGGTGCATTCCAGTTGATCGTTACCTCATTCGAAGCATAAGAACACCAGCTATCCACATATGAAGTCGCTGGTTGATTTCCTATATAGCCAGAACAACCATCCTGTTTTCCAGGATTAGGACCACCCGCTACCATACCTGGTACCGGCTCATTGACATTATCTGCTTCTGATTGTCGGTGATGTGGACGAATAGGAGATTGATCCCCGAAACCTGAAATATAACAGTATCCTGTCCCATTTCTACCCAATAAATAATCCATGGCAGTAAAAGCAGCATCCAAATAACTTTCTTCATTGGTAACTTCATAAGCACGGATCAACAACATGATTTGGTTACCTGCCTGACCATTACTTCCCCATACAAAATCATTATTACCAGATCCCATTGCAACACGCATTGCAGATTGATTAACGCTTGATCTTAATTGATTCGCTGTGGACAATAATTTGTTTTCAATGATGTCAATATTTACATCAGAACTAAGGTCATCTGCGTGATGCATCAATGAAATTAGAGATAGAGGCGCTGTATATTGCCATGAAGGAATGCCATTCCCAATTTCACTTTCATTGATATCAGACAAATAAATATTTTCACTAGTAGTTATGAATAACTCAGATGCAGCCCAATCAAACTCATCAGTCACATCTCCATCACCATATTCGCCAGTAGAAACATTACTAGGTTGATTATAGTAGATCGTTGGATTCGCTTTTGCCCAAGCGTAAGCAGCTTTTGAAGCAGCTAGTAGTTCTGCACTATATCCAGGCTTAACATCTTCAAAATCTGTATAAATTCTAGAGGCAACAGCTGTCACTGCTGCAAAATTCAATGCAGCCGAAGTTGTTTTTTGAACGACATAGCGATCAAGATTATATTGATGAGGCATTACAATTCCAGAAAAATTAAGACCAGTTAATTTATGATAAACTCCACCATCTGCAGGATCCTGCATTGTTAACATCCAATCTAAATTCCAATTAATTTCATCTAATAAATCAGGCAGATCACCTCCTTGCTCAGGAATATCAATGTTGACGTTGTCATAGTATTCAGGGTAGTGCTCATAAGCAGCTAATAATGTGTACGTAGAAATTCCAGAATTGACAATGTATTTGTTATAATCGCCCGCGTCGTACCAACCTTTTGGAGAAGAAATAATTGAACCAGCAGGTCTTCCAGGAGAAGCAGCTGAAGGGTGTATAATAACTTCATTATCAGGATGACCTAATGGTCTTTGCCAAGAACCAGCATATTCATCTGTCAATTCTTGAGATGCACGATTGAAGTAATAATATTTAAGAGAGGCTTCACATAAGTCAAGGAAGCCATCAGAGCTGATATTAAATTCAATTGATTTTGTAGGTGTCTCGAAAATATAAGTCCCAGGTTCATTAATTGAAGAAAAATCCACTGTTGCTGTATATTCTTGACTGGATGACCATATATTTCCACTTCCTAAACCTTCAAGTATTGGGTTCGTTTCACCTTCTTTGTGAATCGAGTAGGGGACATCGGAAAATGGTAGATTATTGACTATGGTAATTATTTTGGGTCTATCTACTGAGTAAGTAATTTGATTGTATCGAATATCAACATTTGACGGATCTCCAGTTGATAATGGAGCTCCTATTGAAATCCAATCAATATCTATAGTTCCTGAGTAACCTCCATTGGGTGCATTGACAAAAAGGATGAGTGATTGAATTTTGGTAGCATCAACTGGACACGGAGCATTGGTGCAAGGACCTCCATATCCACCGTCCAACAAATTACCCGTATAATCCAAAGTATAGATTTCATAATTATTCGTCAAGCTCACTTCTATTGGGCTTTGATTAGTTACGAAACCTATATTATCTTGAAAATCAATTCGTAAACTTGGATTATTTGAACCTTTTGCACGGATATAAATTTTGGGAGAATCACTTGCATCAATTAAGGTCGGTGTGCCAGAACCATTATGAAAATTGTAACTCATAGCTGTCCAAGGTCCAGCGGTTCCATTGCCATTTATTTGGTATATGGTATCATCAAGAACTTGGGTATAACCAATTGGATCACCTCCAACAGATAGGACTCCATTATCAAAATCATCTGAATAAATAATATTCTGAGACTGTAACGATAGTATGTAAAAACTGGAAAGTAAAAATATGATATATCTCATTTGCTTTTTGTTAGAATTAGTTTTCACTAATTATTTGAAAATTGATTTTAAGCTATTGATTTACAAGAATTTTTGCCGAAAATCCTTCTTTAAAAGTTGATGTAATTTGCCAATTTGAAACAACTTATACCATTATTAAAAGAATTAAATAAACAATTCACTTTTATGAGGGCATATTTAAAGTTGTTTTTATCAATAAATATACATGTGTTTTCTAATTTTTCTTTATATTTTGAAACCATTATTTAAATGAAAAATCTATCGTATTTGTTTATCATAAGATTGATTTTTTTAATCCAAAAGTAGGTTGAAAAATTGTGCTTTACGTTAAGGATGGCAATGGTTTCGCGATGCGATATCTTGAATGTATTGCCACCTAGCTGTTTAGAGTATAAATGTACTTTAAAACGCATTTTACATTAACCGCTATCCTTTTAACAAAAAATATTATATTTATTCTGTGAACTAATATATTCCTTACACACAAATTCAACAGAATCAACTTGTATTCCTGAGTTTATATTAATGTTTTTTTTACTTAAATGTGAACATCTTGTAATGGCTCTAGTATGATTTTCGGATGAAAGCACGTCGAGTTTCTAAGATAACTGATAAAAAGTGAAACGAAAGATAATAGTAGGATGTGTGTGTAGTTAGTGATAATGAAAAGTAAATTTGAAATATAAATTAATTACATATAGAACATTATTAACTACTACCAAGTTAATTCAGTTGCCTGATAAATCTTATGGTGAATGGATCATTTATCAAAGTGGAATACCCAAATACCATGTAGATCTCTTCAATTTAGAACATGCATCAAATAGAATAATAAAAGATAAGATTGAAATTGAAAAAAAATCAATTGAACAGATAATTAAAATCATCAATAATGATTACAAATTAAATTTACATCTTGCGAGAAAGAACATATTTGCTATAAAAACGGGCTCAATTCTTAAAAATATAGAGCTGAAACCAGTCCCAGTTGAGCTAATTGAAAGCAAACATTTAGATCTTAGTAAATTTGATACAAAGATTAAGGAATTCGTAATCGAAACAACAAACGAATTTATCAATGAACATGGGCAAATCCAAACTTTAGGTGTTTACACTTGCCCAAGAAGTGGATGGATAAGTATGAATTTTAATCAAATGAAGGATTTAGTAATTTCTGAGTATAATTGTCCAGATTTTGAGTTTGTTGAATTCAAATTACTCAATATTGATGATTGGGAGACCGAATATGAAAAGAAAGAGCCTACTATTCTAGAAATCAATGGAAATATATTAAGGTTGAATAAAGACTTTGGAGATGACGAATTCAATAAGCCATTTTTCAAGTGGTTACTATCAATTCTAACGACTATATCTTCCCAACTTAGTGCAATTGAAATATATTTACAGTTTTTGGATAGTAAATTTGATAAGCAAATCAAATAAACCACCATCACTAACTTTGGCTGACTGCAACATATCGCAAACGGCCCTAACAGAGCCGCTGTTAGACGCTGATTAGCCTCTCAATTATTTATCAGATAAAACCAAATAAAGAAATGCCAAGTACAAAAAGATTAAATGGACTTCCCAATAGTATAGGAGAATCTTATTTAAGTACTATGAAATACTATTATAAGGGGTACATGGCAGATTGGCTAAATAGTATTGCGTTAAAAACGAAAGAATACAATATAAGTATAGATATATTCAATGATAAGGTAAGACCAACAAGTTGTCACATAAAACCATTAATAGCATGGAACGATGAATTCAGAGCACTAATCAAAAAAGTACTTCAGAAAGAAGGATTTGAATTAAACTTCATTACTCAAGCTATTATGAAATTTCAAATCAGAAGTAGGAAAGGACAAAACAATATGATTTCTTGCGAAGTTGAACTAACAGATATTGAAGGTAAAACTTACACGAATAGAAAGCCAATAAAAAAAGAAGCATACGAAGACCCTTTTGAACCATTTAGTATTATTGATAAACGTAGATACAGTTGACAAAAGAAGAACTTAAAACTCGTAAGATTATTTGGGAATCGATTTCCAACTTCTATTTAGATACTGAATTAGATGATAAAGAATATGACTATATATCAAAAAAATTGATTGAAACGAAAATTGAAATAGAAGAATTGAAATTAATAGATCTATATGAAGTCTTTCCAACATTACAAATGAACTTATTAAGTCCAGCGGGTGAATGGGCAGGGTTCGAACCAACATGGTTAAATCAAAAATGTCTGATAAATTATGAGAAACGAATTAGTAGTAAATCATATAGGGTCTTCACTGAAATGAAAAATAAGCTATTCTTTTGGATGAGAGAAAAACATTGGAAAGAAATAAATAAACGAATTAAATCCAATACATAATACTAGATATCAGATCATATCTCTTCGTTCCTCAGAGAGAC
>CAZMKA010000038.1:0-3574 GCA_964566605.1 uncultured Saprospiraceae bacterium
ATCAGCCAAAACCCACGTCATCATTACATCACAGAATCTCGTAGGACGTACTTTTGACTCAAGTCACACACCTCACCCGCTCATACAATCCCTTTCATCCAAGCCCTTCATAACACAAATACTCGCATAAAACACTTTCACCCGGCCTTAAAACCTGCAAAAAAATAAGCTGAAACCAACGTCATCATTACATCACAGAATCTCGTAGGACGAGATTTTTAACTCACATATCACACACCTCACTTGTTCATACAATCCCTTTCATCCAAGCCCTTCATAACACAAATACTCGCATAAATCACTTTCACCCACGCCTTAAAACCTGCAAGAAAATCAGCCAAAACCCACGTCATCATTACATCACAGAATCTCGTAGGACGTACTTTTTAAAAGTAAAAAACCCCTCGCATTCTTAATCTAATACGCCGAATTATGTACCATCTTAATCGCCCTACCCGATGGCTCATTCTGATTCTTGAAAGACTCATCCCACTCTAATGCTCTTGGTGTACTGCAAGCAATCGAAGGTACTGATGGCACTGTTAATGCTGCAGTCGTTGATGGAAAATGTTCCTCAAATATAGAACGGTAATAGTATTCTTCTTTCTTTGCTGGAGCTTGAACTGGAAATCTAAATGCGGCATTTTCCATCATTTCATCAGTCACTTGTTCCTCTACTAACTCCTTCAAACTATCAATCCAATCATAACCTACTCCATCACTAAACTGCTCCTTTTGGCGCCAAGCCACTTCCTCAGGTAAATACGATTCAAAAGTCTCTCTTAATATATGCTTCTCAATCTTTCCATTACCACACATTTTATCTTTTGGGTTAAGTCTCATTGCTACATCCATAAACTCTTTATCCAAAAAAGGCACTCTTCCTTCTACTCCCCATGCAGCTAATGACTTATTCGCTCTTAAGCAATCATAGTAATATAGCTTTTCCAATTTCTCCACCGTTTCTTCATGAAAAGACTCAGCATTCGGTGCTTTATGGAAATATAGATATCCACCGAAAATTTCATCAGCACCTTCTCCTGAAAGTACCATCTTTATTCCCATTGACTTAATTACTCTTGCAAGTAAATACATTGGCGTGCTCGCTCGAATTGTTGTAATATCATAAGTTTCGATGTGATATATAACATCTCTTATCGCATCAAGTCCTTCTTGTACCGTAAAATGTACTTCATGATGAATTGTACCTATTTTATCAGCAACTTTTTGGGCGGCAGCCAAATCAGGTGAACCCTCAAGTCCTATTGCAAATGAATGTAACTGGGGATACCAAGCCTCTGACTTACTCCCCTCTTCTACTCTCTTTGCCGCATACTTCTTAGCAATCGCTGCTGTCAAACTAGAATCCAACCCTCCACTTAATAAAACACCATAAGGTACATCAGACATCAATTGTCTTTTTACAGAATCTTCTAGCGCTTTTTTCAACTCTTCTTTACTTGAAACATTATCTTTTACTTCATCGTAATTCATCCAATCACGAGAGTACCAATGTGTCATTTTTTGGCCTTGAGCCAAACTATCATATTGATGACCTGGAAGAAATACTTCAATCGTTTTACACACACCTTCCAATGCTTTTAATTCCGAAGAAACATAGTGCTGACCAAGTTCATCCCTTCCATGATAGAGTGGTATAATCCCCATATGATCTCTTGCAACAATGTAACGATCTTGTTCTCTATCGTATAATGTAAAGGCAAAAATACCATTCAATTTCTCAACAAAATCAGTACCATATTTTTCATACAGAGCAATTATAACTTCGCAGTCTGAACCTGTTTGGAATTCAAAAGTATCACATTCTTCACGTAATTCTTGATGATTATAGATCTCACCATTCGCTGCTAGAACGATTGTTTTATCTTTATTATAAAGTGGTTGTCCACCTGAAGCAGGATCAACTATAGCTAATCTTTCATGAGATAAAATTGCATTATTCTCTACATGTATTCCTGACCAGTCGGGACCCCTATGTCTTAATAATTTAGAAAGTTCCAAGATATTTGCACGTTGTTCTTCAGCGGGTTTCTTTAATTCAAATACACTTAATATTCCACACATTGTAATTTTATTTTATTTTTTAAACACTTTTCACACTCAAAACTTAAAAAGCTAAGTGATTTTAGTGTAAAAGTATAAAATATTAATATATTTACAATAAAATAATTAAAAAATTAATGTTGGACGAGAAAGATGTTAAGATTCTTAATGCATTGTTAAATAATAGTAGAAGTTCAACTACTACTATTTCTAAAGAGCTTTCCATTTCAAATGTAGCTACTCAACAACGCATAACTAAAATGGAAAACAGCGGTATTATCAAAGGATATACAGCTCGATTAGACTTTAGTAAAGTCGATTACAAAACCATCGCTTATCTCGGAATTTTCTTGGATAAGGCTAAAGACTATCCATCTGTTATTGATCAATTAAACAAAGTTCCTCAAATTACAGAAGCACACTTTACGACTGGCAACTACTCTATCTTTGCAAAAATATATGCAAGAGATAATCAACATCTCATGGAAATCTTAAGCGAAAATATTCAAAACATAGATGGAATAGCTCGTACTGAAACCTTTATTTCGCTTCAAGAAGGAATTAATAAGGCTATTAATATTTAAACCTATATCACTTAGTTATAGCATTTCCCAAAAATTAAAAAGTGGTTCCTGCCAACGCAGAAACCACGAAACAAATTTATAAACTACATTAACTGCATTCGATAAAGAATACAATGCCAAACAATTATTACACTATCATTTTATTAAAGCATTTTACCTTTCAACTACTCCACTGATTTCTGAAACAGAAGCATTATTATTCATTGAAACAGCAGTATGAGTTTCCTGACTTCCATCAACTTCCTTAACTAAAGGCTTAAGAGTAAACGGAGCTAAACTATTGTCTGGTGATGGTTCAACAGAAATAACAACTGTTTTTCCTGTTAAATCAACTGGAAAATCAAGTCCATCTGGTGCATTTTGTAAAAAATCTTCGCCAGGAAATGGAGGTGAAGCTTCAGAACCACTATAAGCACTAAAATTATCAGAACCTAGACCTGACTGAAATGTACCTGTAGTTACAGGTGTCCCATCAATCACAACCCATCCTTCATAATTCCATCCGTCAGGTAAAGTAGGCAAATCAAGTCCAGCTAAAGCAGTTCCTGTACTATTATCCAAAAACCAAACACCACTTTCCTCATCTATATCACCATTTCCATCTGACGGTGTCGCAATAACAAATGTTCCTTCTGCATCTAAAAAATCAGTTGCAATGGCTGCATCATGTTTTATCGTTAGCGAAGCTGATCTATCAACAAAATCACCTGCTAGTACATGCGTTGAACTAGGCATTGGATCTGCGTCTGGGGAAGGTTCGATTGTTAATACAAATGTACTAGCAGCATCTAGGTCTTCAGCATCAATATCAAAGCTAGATTGAGACAATGTCCCATTGGCATCAACTGTAAAAACTCCCGTTGTAATAGGTTCTCCATTTACAATCAACCAACCTTCATAAGCATAATCATCTCCTAAATCCTCTA
>CAZMKA010000038.1:3584-11190 GCA_964566605.1 uncultured Saprospiraceae bacterium
ATCCAGAAAAGCTTAATTCCATTGTTGAAGTATCCGAATCTCTATTTGTACAAGAACTTAAAAACAATAATATAACTAGTGTATAAAAACTTAATTTCTTCATTACAATTTTTTATTTATTTAATTAATTAGTCCTAGTATGAAGAATAAAATAATCGGTTGCTTTAAATTTTCAATCCCTCTCATTAATGCAATGACAAAGACAATTTTAGTAGAGACAACCTGTAAAAACTAGCTAAATTTTGATTAAAAGACAATACAATTAAAAAGATAACAGTGCATCCAGTTTCAACCATCAATTGAAAAAGCTCAGAATCAAATTATAAGATGAAAATAGTTTTAATAGATAATGATAGTGTAGCTATTATTTACCTTAGATATTATCAACGCTTTAAAGTTATACATCCTGACTCTTAAAGTATGTCATGCGATAAAAGCTAGGCAATATATATCGTTTTTACATTAGTAAATGCTTTAATGCCATGTTTTGACAATTCTCTACCATAACCACTAATGCCAATTCCTCCGAAAGGTAATCTAGGATCACTTTTTACGAATTGGTTTACAAAACAACTACCAGCTTCAAGATCATATTTAGCAATGCGTTCAGCCTTTACAAGATCTTGCGTAAATAAACAACTACCCAATCCGAAACTTGTATCATTAGCTACCTGAATAGCTTGTTTTTCGTCATTGACTTTGATAACACTTGCCACAGGACCAAACAATTCTTCACTATAAGCAGGCATTCCTTTTTGCACATTGACTAAAATTGTGGGAGGATAAAAAGCACCTTTTCTGATAGGTATTTCACCTCCCAAAATACATTTAGCTCCTGCCTTTATGCTAGATACTACCTGATTATGTAATTCATCTCGAAGATCAATTCTTGCCATAGGTCCCATATTTACTTTTTCGTCAAATGGATCACCAAACCGTTCTTGATACATTCGCACTTTAAGTTTCGCTACAAACTCGTCGTAAATATCTGCATGAACGATAAAGCGCTTAGCACCAATACATGATTGTCCCGTATTCAATAGTCTTGATTGTGCACAATTTTCCACAGCATGATCAACATCAGCATCAGGGAATAAAATATAAGCATCGCTTCCGCCTAATTCAAGTAAACTTTGCTTAATATTTCGGCCTGCAATTTCTGCAACCGCTTTACCAGCAACTTCACTACCAGTAAGGCTAACACCTTTGACACGTGAATTTTCAATAATTTTTTCTACTTGTGAACTACCGACAATTAACGAAGAGAAAGTATGTTCCGGGAATCCAGCTTTACGGAAAACTTCTTCTATTATTAAGGCACATTCGGGAACGTTGGATGCATGTTTAAGAAGTGCAACATTTCCTGCCATTATTGTAGGCGCTGCAAATCGAAATACTTGCCAGAAAGGAAAATTCCAAGGCATAACAGCGAGAATTATTCCTAGAGGTTGATAACTAATATAGGATTTGGAAGCGTCGGTAGTTACGTATTCATCTGCGAGAAAAGAAGCTGCATTATCAGCATAAAATCGACATACCCATGCACATTTTTTTACTTCTGCAATTGAAGATGACAATGTTTTTCCCATTTCAATAGAGATGGTTCGGGCATAAAGATTTGCATTTTGTTCAAGAATATCAGCAGCTTGATTTAATAAAAGACTACGATGCGAGAAAGGGGTTTTTCTCCATTCAACATATGTAGTTTGAGACTTTACTTTCCTTTTTGCTACTTGCTCATCGGATAATAAATCATACGATTTAATTTCTTCTTCAGTAGATGGATTTATTGTAACTATTGTATTCATTTCTATTTTTCCTTTGGGCTTAAAGCCCAAAATTCATAATCTTTAACCAACTCAATTTTAAAATACATTATATATACGTCTTGTATTAATTTTTCTTATCGCGTTAAAAAAACTAAGTCAAAAACCCAAATGCATTATGAAATTTAAGCTGCATTAAACAGATTTTACAATCTCTATAATATCTGAAGGCATTTCAACCTTATTAAGTTGTAATGCTTCCAAAACAAGACGCATCGCCTGCGTTTTAATTTCAACACTGCTATGAGATTTATCAAAGGTATTCGTCCAGTATTGCACTGTAATCTCAATCGTAGAACTCTGAAATTCCGACACCATAGTAAGAGGCATTTTTCCTTCTTTTAAAATCCCACTCACATTCATCAATACATCCATTATTATTTTTCGAACACGCTCGATGTCGGAATTGTAATCAACACCAATTTTAAATTGATGTCGCATAAAACCATCAATTGTAAAATTAAATAAAGGGTTTTTCAGAATCTGACCATTAGGGATATAAACATCCTTTCCATCAAACGTTTTCACGTGAGTCTCACGAATATTCATAACAACAACACTTCCTATTATCCCTTGCGTTTCTATAACATCTCCAACTTTAAATGGCCTCTTGAATGCCATCATCACACCCGCTAATAAGTTTTCTGCAATATCCTTAAAGGCAAATCCTACGATGATTGCTCCTAATCCTAAACCACCCAAAGCACTAGCAGCCAACTTTGCTAAACCTACAATATAAAAGCTCAATAAAATAGCTATCGTTATATTGAAAATCTGAAAAAGTTTATCGAAAAAGTTGACAAGTAATTTATCGTCTGCTTTGGATTCCAAAAACTTCTTTAATCTTTTTCGGATCAATGTCATGAGAAAGAGAAATAACCCTACAACAACTACAGCAATTAAAACACGGGGTATAAGAACAATAAGCTTATCGTAGTAACTTGTGAACTGTACAAATAAATCATCAATGATTTCCATTCCGAAATAGTTTTTTTTCAAAGGTCTAACAATTTTCTTGCTCAAGCTACTAAAAACACTATTTAATACAGATTCTGTTTTAAGGTTTCACTTTAGTTTCAAGAATTATACGCTTATGTTCAAGACATAAAATAAACCCGCAGATATGTTGAAATTTTCTATCGATAGAATTAAGCTGATAAACTTGAAAATAAATGGAAACCATAACCGGAAATGCCATAGAGATAAAACCTAATTTCACTGCCATTAAAGGTTCGAGCTGTATTCCAACGGAATTCGAATAATTACTTTCGTACCAGGATACTTCTCCCCTGGATTTAAGTCGGTAATCTCTATCTTTTTTTCAATGCTATCTGTCAACAATTCCAATCGTCTTTCCGTAATATGTTGACCTAATGATTCTTTTCTTAAACTATTGTTTGTTTTTAACTTTGAAGCTGCCGCTCTCCCTATTCCATCATCAATTATTACAATTTCCAAGTACTCTTTCATGTAAATAAATAGACTCAATGTGGAATGCTCGACCTTGGGATTTATGCCATGAAGAATAGCGTTTTCAAGGAAAGGTTGAATAATCATAGGTGGGAGAAATACTGAACTTAATTGAATATTCTGTTCTATTTCTAAATTAAAATCAAATTTATTATCAAACCTCAATCGTTCTAATTCTACGTATAATGAAATCGTGTCTATTTCTTCTTTCAAACTTAATGTGTCCTTCCTACTATTTTCAAGAATATTGCGAATTAACCTCGAAAATTTAGTTAAATAATTCGCAGCAATCGTTGTTTCATTACTTAGTATATAATAGCGAATAGAATTCATAGAATTAAACAAAAAATGAGGGTTCATTTGTGAACGCATGACTTGATTTTCAAGTTCTTTGGCGATTTGCTTATAGGTGTTTTGTACTTTTTCCACTTCTCTATGAGCTGATTTAATTTTATAAAAAATCACATATGCTATACATGCTATAGAAATCCCTAACAAAACATAAAACCACCATGTTGTATACCAACTCCTCGCTATACGAAAAGAAAAAACAGGGCTGTATCCTACTCTACCAAATTTATCAATCACTTTTAGTTGTAGATTATACTTTCCTGCCCCTAAAGCTATTAAGTCTAAATTACCATCATCATTCATTAATTCCCACGTCGTATTATTTAATTGATAAAAATAATTCAATCCTTTACGCTGTCCATATTTGAAATTAGAAAATCGAATGTTTAGCTTTTCGGTCTCGGAAGGATAAATATGCCGAAAACACTTTACACCATTCACCGAAATTAGTTGGATGGAATCCGTAGAAGCAGATAAATTCATTTCCTTCGGACTCCAAGAATTTAAGGCAATGTCAACTGATATACCTACTCGATCACCTAATATGTTAATATAATCAGGCAAAAGATCATTACTCCATAAATTATCACGCTTATCAAATACTACAACCGTTTTGTAATGTGCATTATATAAATGTAAACCTGAAGGTGAAGTCAACCATATATTTCCTTCTTCATCTACTACACCTTTTGCAAGCTTATTGGTTTTTGTACCGTTGCTAATATTAACCGTTAAATAATCTTCTTTTGAAGGATTATATAATATTGCTCCTTGTGTTAACGAAGTGAATAATATTCCATGCTTTGAAGCTGACATTGACACATCATAACCTTTCTCAAAAATTAAGTCAGACAATTCACTTATTCTTTCGATTTTTTTATGATTATATAGCTTATATAATCCTTTCTGACCCAAAAAATAAAGTGCTCCATCATATAATAATGATTGCACGATAAGATCATCAGAAAATTTCAACGGTTTATCAAACATTTTCTTTTCTACCAGACTACCAAAAACAAATTCATTAAATGAATGCACAATCATTGTATCACCCTTTACATGTACACCAAAAATTCGATCATCAGTAAATCCCCAATCATTTACCAAATCTTCTGTTCCTAATAACTTTGTTATTTTAAACTGAACTAAATCTATCTCATAAATGGAATGCCTATTATAACCTAAGAGTTTCTTTTCTTTGTAAGGGGCAAATTGTATTATTCCAAATTCTTTTTTGGGCATTTCGAAAGGATTTGGCAACACATTACCCTCTTTATCATAAACAAATATTGTTTTATTATTTCCTTGTAATATCAAGCTGTCCATCACAAAAATTGCATTCCTAGCATCTAATTCTCTCCATAAAAAAGTCGGAGGTGTCTTTTGAATATCAATTTTAAATGCATTATTTGTAGTAGATTTCAGGGATAAGGATTCAGCCATACATGCCCATAAATTTCCTGTTTTATCATAAAATGTACTTCGTCCACTAATCAGTGAAATACTTGTAGGGTCTTTTGGATCATGTACATAAAAACTGTATTTCCCTGAATATAAATTTAATGTACCTATTCCCCTGTCAGATGTAGATACACTAATAAGCGAATCGCTTAAAAACAAAAGATGACGAACCATATTAAAGCGAGCTGAAGTCTTAGCAGCATAACAGTAATCCTTTATCTTACCGCTTTCTAAATCTATTTCCAAAACTCCAAGCCCTATACTTGCTGCAAATAACTTTTGGTTTCGAATTTTTAAGTCATCAAACCTAGTTTCAACACCTTTCAGTGATTGCATGTCTTTAATAATCTTAGTTTCTTTATTTACTGCATGATAACATTTAATACTTTTATTTGCAATGTACCATTCGTCAGGATTTTTAGGATTTCTAACAACTTCTCTCATCCAATCGTCTTTGTTATCTCGAATAACCACTAATGAATTTTCTTTGGCATGCCATAACTTAATAAAATTAGAAGATTCATTTCGAGACACATAATAATATTGACCATTAGACAGATCTTTTTCTAGATCATATACGACATCTTTATCCAGCTGCCTCATTGTATCTGACATCACATTGTAACCGTAAAAACCAGTGTAACTTGCTATTAAAACCTCTTGATTTATAGAATCATAAATCATCCCTGTTATATGCCCCAAACTTCGGGAACTATCAAAAGGGCCACACAATTTCTCAAATCTTATTCCATCAAATCTAAAAACACCGTCGGATGTACCTCCATATATAAATCCCTGTGGATCTTGTGTAACGCAATAAATACTACTATTAGTCAATCCATCTTTCAAATCGTAGTTAATAAACCTTCCTTGAAGGGTATCAAATTGACTATACGCCGATAAAAAACTAAGAAACAAAAAGAAAGACAGGTAATATTTCACACTTTAAATATATCCTTCTTTGAATTAGAAACACGTAAACTAGTACCATTATTTAACAACACATAGCCACCATCTTTCCTGGTGTATTCCTTTATATAATCAACATTAACTAAATAAGAATTATGAATTCGTAAAAAGCCATCTTTAGGTAAAGCCTCTTGAATGTATTTTAAGGTTTTAGATACAATGTACGTTTTATCTACGGTAATGACATGAGTATAATTCGAATCCGATTTACAATATATGATATCGTGAATTTTGACGAATGCAAAACCATGAGATGTAGGAATTTTTAATTGTTTCGAATTTGTTTTAAAATTCTTAATGATGAGTTCAAAATCTTTTTCTCTATCTTTCTTAATCAATTCAATTACTCGTGAAACAGCATTTTTCAACTCTTCTGTATCGAGAGGCTTTAGTAAATAATCAATAGCATTGGACTTTACGGCTTCTATAGCATAATTTTTATATGCTGTAAGAAAAATTACTTTTGAAAATGAAACATCTATCTGTTTTATAAAGTCAATTCCATTAAGTTGCGGCATTTCGATATCTATAAAAAGTATATTCGGTTTATGCTCTTTAATAAATAATCCAGCTTTCAATGGATTTTGGAATTTACCTATAACTTCCACTAATGGAAATGCCGAATTTAGTTCAATTTCTAAACCTTTCAACGCGTTAATTTCATCATCAATAAGAACAGCAGAATACATAGTAATTATTTTTTTGGGGAACCTAAATAAACGTCAATTAAAAATACGCATTTAAATCATTTGACAAACAAAAATACATTGACAAGTACAATTTACATATTAATCATTCTTTATTCAACATAAATTAAACACGTTTTTCTTGGATTTACAATACAGATTGAACATTCTAAGACTATTCAGTACAAACAGATAAATCATCACTCTCATCAGTAAAAACTGGGTTACCCCCAAAGTTATGAACCAAAACATCACATGAAGAATTCGGCCTTGATGAAGTACAATTAATCATAGTTAACTTCGCATCGAATTCCAAGGTTATATTTGCCAACTGACTATTAAACCCAATGGCTGAAGAACCTCCGTCGGAAATATCTAAATTTTCAAAAACATGGTTCTGATTACTTGATAAATAAATACCTTTCCAAAATCCTGCGTTATTCAACTTACCACTAATAGAAACTCTGTTTGTTTGACTACCACTGATAGTTAAAAGAGCAGATGAATTCTCTACTGCAATACTTGATCCAGCGCGCATTTGCATTTCGACTCCTGCCTCTATACGCACATTATTTTTTATGATAAGTCCACCTAAAAAATAATAAGGAATTCCTGCATCGACGAAAGAAAATTCAGAATCCATAACATTACCTTCTTCTGTAATAGCAATAGCATTATCACCATTTTCAATAAACGAGCAACTTGGCAAATCCATATTAGTAAGTGCTTTCGCCGTTAGCAACAAAGGGAAATAACCGCAATTTTCTATGGTATTATCTGAGAACTCAAGAATATTCGATTGATATAATTCATCAAGCGTCCATATAGCTGTTCCATCGGTAT
>CAZMKA010000038.1:11200-24054 GCA_964566605.1 uncultured Saprospiraceae bacterium
GCAAATTCATTACTAAACAAGGAGAAATTTGGGCCATTTCCCCCACCACTAAATTCAACATACTCAAAAATAGAAGTTGTTTCATCAGTATTTATAAAAAGTCCTTTCCAAGTTGAAGACCCCTCTCTCGTTCCTCGCATCACAATAGGTTGACCACCTAAACCTATCGCTTCTATTCGTCCATTCTGACTCACTTCCATTCCTCCTTCCGAAGTAAATTCTATAGTAGTTCCTTCTTTTATTTCCAGTGTACCTCTTAATTGCACCTCGCAATCTACTAGATAATCTACACCATCAGGATTCCAGTTCGTAAGTACCATATCCTCAATATCACAAGGCAATATTTCTGGAGTATTAAAAACATTCCCTCCTCCCAGATCACATGAAAAAAAGAAAATAGAAATAAGTGAAAAATACAAAAATTGCTTAATCATTATAAATAAATTATGGGGTTAAAAAAATAATGCTTTTGGGGTAGCAGAAACTATTTTGGGCTCGAGCCCAAAAATATTATTTAGACATTTATCAGAAAATGTGGAATGAGTAAATGATTGGTTTTAGTGAGTAATTGAAAAAGAAATATTTACAACTGTGTTACTAATAAAATCTTTATAAATTTTATTCAGACTATACTACATTTTAACTTGACATTGATTAAAAAAAACAATATTTTGTGGATTCATAGCCCCCACTAAAAATGCATAATTTAGAGAAAACAGTCCATCGAGCTGAAAATACAGTTAAACCAGCAGCTGAGACAAGTCATCAGGATGGCAGAGATTACCCTAGTTCAGCTGCTCCAGAATATGGAGTAACTACAGGCAATGAAGATATTGCAGGCCCTTGTAATGATTGCTATCAAAACATAAAGGATACAATAAAAGCACAAGTTGACGACTGGGGTACAGATGAAGATGCAATTTTTCAATCCATCCGCCAATGTCCACAAAGAGGTCAACTTTTCGGAGACATGCACGCATTACAAGATTTGAGAAGTGAGATGGGAGGTCACGATTTATGGCGTGCCTACTTACTAATCACTTACGGAACAGAAGCAAACTTCCCACAAACTATCCAAGATATATGGGATGCCACAAAAGGCATGGGAACAGATGAAGAAAAGATTTTCACTGCTTTAAGATCAATGGACAATGAGACCAGAAATACATTCGGGTTAGGATATATCTTGCAACAAGAAATGGGTGGAGCCGATTTAGCTAAAGCAATGGGTATAATCAATGGTCGCGATTATAATGGAGATTCTGTAAAAGGAAATCTATTTGGTGATCCTAGTGCAGCTGAAGGCGAAGAACAATTTATTATCAATCCGGAAAATGCTGTTGAACTTATAGGCGCTGAATTCATGGGAGCTGGAAGTGACACATTAATTGAAGCAATGAATGTCCTATATACCGAGCCTGAAGGAGAAGAATTAAATCAAGCAATAGGAACAGTTGCTGCACTGAGAGGACTTGATCCTGATAAAGCAATGGAGCAATACTTAAAAGCAAAAAGACTTCGTAAACAAGGAAGAGATTATTATAGAGCTAAAAAGATAGAATCCACAGGTGAATATGATGAACGAACTGATGATCCTTCACCGGATTTAAGTGGTGACAATGCTGATTTTACCGCTACTAATGCACAATTAATCTTTGGAAAAATAATAGGCGATGTATTTAGTATTGATCCTGTTTTCGGCTCTTTAATGAGTCCCACCGGCGGTATGGCAGGTGGTGGAAATGATAGAATTGACGAAGTTAAAAACGGATCTGCTGTAGCAACACATGGAGCCGTCCATGATGCTGGTGGATACCTCAAAAACTGCTTTAATATAGGTCCCGGGTATGATTATTTTCAAATAGAAGCTGGTTCTGATACCACACACCACCTTGCAGGCCAAACAACCATACGCTGGTGGATAGAACAATATGAAGCTAAAGGCATTGATCGCGGAATGATCGATGGAACAATAGAAAATTTACTCGCTAATACTGCACACATAGGAGCTGCATTTTCGAAAGATTTCTTGAACGGAGGTTTAACTATGCCCCAGTTAAAAGAAATATTAGAAACAATATGCTCAACACCAGCTTTCTTACTAGAAAAAGCTGGAATAGATGAGAATATGAGATTCAATGAAGTTGAAGAAATGTTCGACAATCTATCTCCTGACGAGCAGAAAGAATTAGCTAAGTATTATTTTGATAATGGCGGTTTCAGAAATAGATTTTTAAGAAATAAAGAAATTTATAACTTTTTGGATCAATTTAGATAATATACTTAGCTTTATACCATGAGTTGGAGAATAATACATTTCTGGTTACTTGTTTCATCATTTATTTGTGTATTCTGTCAATGTTCATCAAGCCAAACAAATTTTAATATGAAAGCTCCTGAAACCAAAGCAGCCGCTCTTGATATTACAAGAGGAATTGACAATCCGTCTACTCCGTTGATTTATGAGATGTATACAAGAGATCAAGCTAACAATATCCTTGCAATTAAGGTATTCGAGGATGGTTTATGTTATCAGTTTAGAAAATCTAGATCGAAAAAAATAAATGACCCATCATTAAAATGGAAGAAACTTGGACAACTTAGTGACAAAGACATCTCAAACATAAATGACATAATCAAGGATGAAGCAGCAGACTATATTGATTCACCTTATCAAAAATTACAAGATAAACCACTCAGCTTCACTCATTGGTATTTCCATGGTGACAACAGCTATGCATATACACAAAAGCAACGATTCCGTTTTCAGCCTAAGTTCATTAGAAAGCTAGACAGGATATTGAATTTTTAAGCTTTTTCTTTGGGCTTTAAGCCCAAAATCAATTCTTCAATAAGACAAAATCCCTGAAGTTCTCCTGATTCACCATTTGCTCGGTAACGTTTTATGCGCGAACAAAAGTTTTCAGTAAACGTAAATAGTAATAAAAACACAGTTTCTATTCCTCTTTAGGACGAAATTTATCTTGAATTCCAAAAGTAAATTGACGAAGGTATTGATCTTTCATAGGACGAAATTGTCGCTTTTCAGGGTTACGCAAGAAGGAGTTAATCTCATGCATACTAATTACTTTTCCTGTAAGAACAAACATTTCTAGAATATCTTCAGTAGTCAATTCCAATGCAATTTTTAACTTCTTGAAGATCAAATTATTTGTGAGATATTTCTCAGGTTTAGGAGGACCATCACCTCTAGCGCCTCTTTTCTCAATAATAAAACCGTTTAAAAAAATGGTTAACTTCATTGCTTCCATTTCCATATAATCATCATCATCCTCATTCTTTAACCAATTACTAAGAAGTGCTCTATCAACAGTTAGTCCACCCTTTGAAAAGATTTTCATCATCTTATCATCACCATAGTCAAATGTATAGCGAAGTCGTTTTAAAATATTATTGTAATTCATCTCTAAATTTATGAACCACAATATAGCGATAATATGCTCAACTCGCATTAATTAAAACGACCATATAAACAATAACCATTAGCGTTAATTAGAACTAATTTTACTTCACCAACTAATAAAATTCATATATTAGCCCGAATCAAGTCAAACTTTAGAACACAAAACATGTACTTCAGCAAAAATCTACTTTATTTCCTTTTATTTCTTTTATTTTCAACAAACATTCAAGCTAATACTGACCCAGATCCTAACGGTGAAATTGATTTAGAAAACCTTGAATTATCTGAAGAATTACAAAACATGATAGCATACTATTCATATATGGATAGTATAGAACAAACATTCGAATTCGAAAGAGGATTAATTTCATTATTGAATGGAAAAATCCAAATCAATGTGCCTGAAGGATACAAATACTTAAATGGAAAGGACAGTGAAATGATATTAATTGACCTGTGGGGAAATATACCAAGTGAAGAAGGAGATAAATCAATAGGCATGCTAATACCTGACACTATGAAAGCTGTTATGCCAGATTATTCTATAAATATCACATACTCAGACGAAGGTCATATCAAGGATAAAGAAGCTAAGAAACTAGATTACGATGAAATGCTTGAACAAATGCTAGAAGCTTCACTAATAGAAGATGAATAAAGATCAGAAAATGGTTACCCAAAATTACTTTTAAAAGGGTAGGCAAAACCGCCTTTTTATAATGAAACAAATAAGATGTTACACTGGGCTAAGGAATATGAGTCTGATGATGAGGTAAATACTTTGAATTATGATATAAGAATACTAGGGCGTAAAGGATTCATTTCTTTAAATGCAATTTCTGACATGGACTACATAGACGATGTAGAAGAACATATTGATGAGATAATAACTAGTGTAAACTTTACAACGGGAAATACATATGCAGACTTCAATCCTAAAATAGATAAAGTTGCAGCCTATGGAATAGGTGGACTTATAGCAGGAAAAGTTTTGGCTAAAGCGGGTATTCTAGCTAAACTAGGTGTCGTATTAGCAAAGTTTTGGAAAATTATTGCTGTAGGTTTTATAGCGCTTACTGCTGGATTTAGAAAAATATTTACAAAAAAGAATAATCAAGAGAATTAAATAAAAACAAACTTAATATGAAAAAATTTACACACCTATTAACTCTAGCAATGATGTCATTGCTTTATGTTGGAATTTCAAGCTGCGGCGGTGAACCAGATCCACGACATGAAGAGTTACAAAATGACATTACTCTTATGAAGAGAAATATAAGCGAAACTGACACTACAACATTTCGACTAAAATCAATTCTTGATCTTGCTTCTATGGATGGATTCGATGTAGATAATTTCGAATACTATACAGAAATAAGAGAGGACAAAGCTTTAATTCTTGTTCGTATTCCTGAAATAAGAAACATAGAGAAAGGTGGAAAAGTAGTATTCCTTGATATTATTGAATCAATGACTGAAGATGGAGAATGGGCAGGAAAAGATAGATACATCGGAGTTTTCGGTAAACTAGGCGTAAACATGAGCTCTATTCCTGGAAAAAGGAAAGAAAAACTAGCTCTTAAAGCTGACTTATATGATTTTTATGGACCTGCACCTGTCGAGGTGGAATAAAAGAATATTTTTAAATCAAGTAGTTACCGATAAATTAATACGAAAGCTGATAATTATTTTATCAGCTTTTGTTTTTCTTACAACGTTTATCCAAATTCATACAACTCAATCCCAAAACTGACCTCCTTTAATAGACTAAGAGCGGTTTTTTTTAAATACGACTATTCAATCTAACTTGTTGAAATTACAATTATTGAATATAAGGTTCCATTAATAATTTAATTATTGATTGTGTGAACACAAGGCAGAAAACGCAAGGCTATCCTGAGCTATCGTGGGTATTTCTAACGAAGTAGTTACTTTTAAAAAGTTGAAAATAGATGAAAATCTAAATCAGAAATGATTTTAAAGGGCAGCTCTTTTTAAAATCCCTCAATCATTTCCAACAATTTCTAATCACAATCAATGTTGGAAACCTAATTCAGTATAATAAGACACTAACAAGAAATCCTAATATGACAATAGAAAAGTTCTTCAATTATTTTATTAATCTCTTAAAGTAAATACTCTGCTAACATTAAATCCAAAATGCACATCGCCATTAGCCCAATTTCCGACGGATTCCGTAATGAATCCTTTCTCGATCATAGAGGTACTATTCGTGAAATGCAGTTGGAATACATGGCCTCCAGTTTCAATGTCAAATCCAATGCTAAAACTGTTCCTGTAGCCAGGGGCGAGTTGGTTCGGCAAGACATAAATATACTCTAGGTTAAGCGATGTTCGCTTTGTTAATTTCATACGACCTCCAGCTCCAATGCTATACACGTCATTGGCTTCTGCTGAAGTACGAACTAGATTCCTATGGACCAAAGTAGGAGAAAGTTGAAAACTAAAGGATTCGCTGAATTTTCTTCCTATCAAAATTTGGTGCGCGTAGTAGAGACGTGATGAAAAGTAATTTTCTCTGTCTGGATTTTGAAAAGGAATGGTTTTTACAGCCATACTTGACAAAAAAGAAATTGAGATAGGCATGACTTTAGCGCCTTGAGATTGCCTTAGTATCTTGTATTTGAGAAACCCATCATAGGTCTTTTCGAAACTCGAACGCCCTACCCCAACCATAAATTGATCGGTAATTCCATAGTCACCACCTATCCGAATACTTGCTTGGTCAATACCAAACAAATCAGAAATTCCGCTATTGAGATATCCAAATCGATGAGATATCTTAATGTCAAGTACTCCTTTCGCAGTATTTTCTACAGAGTGTAAGTTGATAATACGGTTTGCCTTAAAAGTAGCATATGTATAGTCAACAACTTCTTCCTCTTCGCCCAGTAAAGCAAGTAGATCAACATCATTGTCAGTTTCTTGAGCGACTAAAGCTGTTGAAAAGATGCATAAGGTAAATAACAGAATTCTCTTTAGCGACCTAAGATTTGTCCAATAGCTCATATTCTGCGTTTATTGTGATTTTGATTTCTTTAGCAATGTTGTCACGAACTACCGCCGGAACGTCTATTTTGTAGTCTGCGAGTAGAACTGTCACTGTTGAAGTAGCTGCTATTGCACCGTCCGCAACGGTAAATATCGCTTCAGTTGTAACCTCCTTGGTTTCGCCGTGAATTGTCAAGTTTCCTAACACTTCTACAGCATATGTTCCATCCTTATCCAGAGTTAAACTTGTATTATTTTTCACTTCCCCTTTAAAGGTGGCTTTAGGAAATTTGCTACTTTCCATGTAGTTTTCATTAAAATGCTCCTGCATAAGTGCTTTTTCAAATTCAAATGACTTGATGAGGATAGACCACTGAAGTTTTCCAGATTCTGCGTCGTAAACTGTCGCTGCACTGTTACTAACAGCTTCGATATTCTCTATGGATGTGTTGCTAAAGAAGGAGACTTCTCCTGTTTTAGTGTAGTATTTCTGCGCCTGTATATTGGATAGGGCAATTACTGTAATGATTAATGTAAATGCAAGTTCTTTCATATTCGATATATTATGAGTATTTAATTTTTATTTAGTTAGTTAAATTGTCACGGCTCTTACGAGAACAACATCCATAAGATAGCCAGTGCATATACCTTTAAGTGTGATCGATTGACCTTGAGTAATATTAGAAATTGGTTCTTCAAGTTGGCAAATGATATTTGACAGTGGATTGTCCGCATTTAAGTATACTGTGGTCTTTCCGTCTTTAGTCTCAAATTTTTCAACACTCCCTTGTACCTGAATAACCTTATCTAGATATTTCAAGTTGGCGCTATTTTCATCATTTTCAAATGCCGAAAGCAATTCATCTGCACCCATGATGTAATCAGAGTTCATAGATGCGGTGCTAGGAACAGTTTTATTAAACATATAGATTCCAATTCCTGCGCCAATTAAACCTAGTGCTACCAGAGCAATTAGTACCTTTTTCATTTCTTTATCTTTTCTGATTAGTTATCTAAAGCCCCGTCCGCGATCCAGGCTTCAATCTTTTCGATTTCACAATCGAGTAATTTACCAAGATTCTTTGGCATAGGAGAATACCCTGGGCTATGTTTTATTACACCTACCAATGAGTTATCATTAACGTATTTGATTAATTCTGCATGGCCTTCCAATGTAACATTCCCAAAATTAGCCGCGGCACTATGGCAAGCATAGCAATCAGCTTCTATCATGGGCAAAATATCAACAGAATAGCTCATGTCCATTGTTTCACACTCAAGTGTTGGGTACAGTACTTCTTCCACATCGTAGTAACAACTACCGAGAACCAAAACTAGCCCTGTGAGTATACTAATTGTTCTTAGCACCTTCATCTATCCATGTTTTTACTTTTGCAATGGTGCAAGAATCCAGTTGATTTTGCCCTTGAGGCATCATACTAAATCCTGATTCCCAGTTGATAGATCCATACAATCTAGCTGCATCAACTGTTGCCTTTACTCCATCATATGTATCTAATATAATTCCTCCTGAAGCTGCAGATGTGCTATGACAACCATTGCATGAGGTATCAAAAATATCAGAAATAACGCCACTATATGTAACATCATCAATCTCACATTCTAGCTCTTCATCGCAAATCAAATCCTCGGCCCCTTGAAGAATCCATGTGGCGATAAGATTGATTTGTTCATTTTCAAGTTTTCCACCAGGTGGCATAATATCCTCCGGGTCATCTTCTGTGATGGCTTCGTATAAATCTGAACCTTCAAGGTCGAATGGCTTAACATCTGCCGTATTGAAAACATTTTCATAAGAATCTAGGATTACTCCGTCCTGGGCAGTTGCTGCGTTATGACAGCCAGCAAATGCACAACTTCCCTGAAGAAAAGGTAAAATATCTCTCTGAAAATAAACAACTTCAGGATCACAAGGAATGCCCATACCAGTCGTGTCTACGATCATCGTATCAACCTCTGTTGTATCAATAGGATTACCTATCATGTCATCTATCATAATGGGATCATGAGTGCATGATTGATGGATAAAAAACAGAGTAAAGAAGGTGAGAAAACCAATAAAATACCTTTTCATAAAATCTTAGTCTTATATCATTATACTAAAGTTCAAGTATTTTACTGGATATTTCACTGGAGACAATTTCAATCCGTAATAAAGTAGACTGAATCTAATACCAATGTTTCTTGAAAATTCACAATTATAAACGAAGACCGGAGCTGGAATCCAAAAACATTCGATGTATTTCTTCTTGAGATCGAACAAGTTTACCATTTGAAGTCTTATAATCAACAGCCGTGTGTTGATCAATGATTCTGGCTTTTGTGTTATCCGCTAATTGAATATTCAGGGTTTCAAGGATCTGAGATTTTAATTTATTGTTACTAATAAGGAAACCTTCATTACGTTCTAATTTGGTCAATAAGATCTGTAATAAGAAACTATGTTACTCACAAACTTGAGGTTTAAATTCAATGAAATTATGATTTGTTACTCCTATTATACCTTTATTAGATTTTCGAAGAATGGCACCGAACGGAGCACGTTGCTGTGCTCCGTTCAGTGCTTATTACTCTACAACCTAATAAATAAAGACTGGTAGCTAAAATTCTCTGCCGTGACGTTTATCATATAAATTCCTGGCAAATCCTGAAGTTCAATCGCAATAGTTTCTTCTAACACAATAGTATACTCGCTGATCGCTATGCCGGCACTATTACGTATAGCAACTTTGGCTCCTTTCCCTAAGTCCTTTGAGTTAAATCCTTTTACAAAAATATCAGAAGTTACTTGCGATGGGTTAGGATAAATTGTCAGAGTCTTGAACTTTTCGATTTCAACTACACCAGTAATTCCAACCGAAATCTTTCTACATATTGACTTACTACATGATTCGTCAGATTGTTGAACAAACAAGCACACATTGTAGTCTCCAAAGCTATCATAAGTATGAGATGGGTTTTGCTCAGGACTTGTTGTTCCATCTCCAAAGCCCCAAAGCCAAGTGTCAGGTTCACCGGTAGATAGATCTGTAAAATTCACAGTTAGATTTGGTTCATCAACATCCGCTATGAAGTTCGGAGTGATTAACAAACAAGGGTCGCTCAGATCTATTTGTTCGCAATAGGTAGCAGAACAACTATCTGACGTTATTTCGATACAAACGGTGTAGATTCCAAGTTCAAAGGTATGTGCTACAGAGTCTGTCAAAGTAGATAATGATCCATCGTCAAACGTCCATAAGATTTCTGTTTCAGGATCTTCGTAGTCAGAAGTATTAAGGAAGATAAAATCAAGGTCGTTTTGAATGTAATCAAAACCAGCGATGCATACTTCATTGGAAAATCTAACTTTATCGCAAATTGTATCTACACAGTCTTGATCATCAGTTACCGTGAGACAAACTTCATAAACAAGGGGGTCTAAGAAAGTATGATTTGGATTCTCTTCTTCACTAAAGTTACCATCACCAAAATCCCACATCCAAGAAACAATATCACCTGAGCTTGTACTATTGAATGTTACGTTCATGGTAGTAAAATCAATGTTATAATCGTAGCTAGCTTCTGTGTCAAAACAAGGGTCATTGCAGTCTATTCCATCGATGATTAATGAGATAGTACATAGCGGATCGTTCCCGTCAATGACCATGATATTTAGTTCAGTATTATCGGCAGGAAGAGTAAGTACAAAAGTATTTTGTGGTACTCCTGTGTAAGGAACATTGGATAGAACTTCCGAACCGTTTAATATTACATCATAGGTTCCTGCTAACTTACTAGTAACAAATGTAAATTGAGCCAAAGTCTGTTCATCTTCACATGGTTCAGATACAGAAATGGATCCTGCCATCCCTACTCCTCCAGGCCCTCCATGAGGTACGCAATAATAAGGATACTCACCAGTTTCATTGAGAATAAGATTCCATTGGGCACCCTGCTGAAGCAGCCCCGAATTAAAGAATGCGTTCCCTGTGTTTGTACTAATAGAGTCTGAAGTAACAGTATGAGGAATCAGTCCTTCCCATACAAAATTAATCGTGTCTCCCGCTTCAACATCTATCTCTACTGGAAGATATTCGTTGTCTAAAACCAAAACGGTGTGACTTGTACTGATCAATTCATAGGAAAGACCACCCATTTCACAATCAAGGGTACAATCGTCTGCATAATAATTTATGCTAGCTGCACATATTGAATCTTGATCATCCTGAATTGTAATAATATGTTGAAGACCATCAGCCGGTAAAAGTACAGAAATAGAATTTGCACCATTTGAATTTTCATAATCCTGTAAATCACCTACAATATTTCCATCAATGAAAAGTCTATAACCTTCTGTACTTCCTCCTTTGGCATCGAAGCAAATGGTGAGTTCTTCTTGCCCATCTTCACATTGTGGCAGGATACTAATTACACCAGCTTGACCTATTCCACCAGGCCCACCGTGCGGTTTACAGTAAAATGGATGATCGCCAGGAGTTTGTAGAACTAAGTCAAATGTATCTCCTTTGGACAGCAGTCCACTTTCCCAACTATCTATACCACTAACCAAGTCTGAGGTAGAAGTATGAGGAACATCACCTGTCCAAATAAAACGCACAGTCTCGCCCGCCCTTGCCGTTATCTCAGCAGGTAAAAAGTCATAGTCACGCACTTCAATCTCATGAATTACGTCTTCTCCCGTTTTCACGACTAATTCATCTATTATACAGCTGGCTCCACATTGACCTGTAGTGACCGATTCTGTGAAAGCACAGAAATTAGTTTCAACGTCCTGAAAAGTAACGAAATAAGTCATATTATCACCAGGTAAACTAAGAACTCCTGAATTTAATCCAGTAGGATCTGAATATAGAATGGGACTATCATTCCACAGCATACCATCAATAAAAATGTTATAACCAAAAGGACTTCCTGCAGTAACATTAAATGAATAATTAGTCAACCAATTTTCGCCATCACAAGTATCAATCACATTGATGACACCTGCCATTCCTATGCCATTTGGACCTCCATGAGGTTTACAATAGTATGGATGAATCCCCGCATTCGGAATAACTAATTCAAAGATTTCACCTTGTCCAAGCAAACCACTTTCCCAGCTATCTTCACCAGTGCTTGCGTCGGAAGTACTTGTATGCGGCACTTCACCTGTCCAAACAAAATCAACCGTATCACCTAAAAGTACTTCGATGTATTGAGGCAAAAAGTCATTATCTCTCACTTCTACCTGATGCTTCTTTAAACCATTCCCCAGTATGACATCTGAAAGAATACAAGTTACCTCACAATCTGGACTAAAAACCAAGTCCATGTCTAGACAAGATATGGTAGTGCTAGTTACCAAAACTTCGAGCCCTATTCCCAATCCTGAAATTTCAGTACTAAAGGTACCGACACCTTGTTCATCGGTATTTACTGGAGTTTCTGTTACTAAGAATCCATTTAAGTAAATATTGAATGGTGATTCTGTTTCGGTCGACGTAAAATTGATTGTCATATCGACCAAAGCTCCTACACAATCATCAAAAAGTACGCTATCTATAGTTGTTTGACATTGATCCAAAATACATAATGGAGATTCGAAAGTAATAGAATCTGCACAAGAGGCCTCAGAGAAATCAGCCACTGTTAGTACGTGATTTAAGTTGTCACCTGGAATCACAATAGTACCCGTAGAAATTCCAGATGGATCAAATGGCAAAGGGCTTTCAGGAAGGATATTTCCATCCAAAGCAAGGCTAAAACCGTCACCGCTGCTTCCTTCTGAAGTTACAGAAATTGTTGCTAACGCATCTTCCCCGTTACATGCTGAATTGATTAAAATATTTCCTGCCATTCCGATGCCCCCTGGTAGTCCATGAGGTACGCAATAATATGGTAGATTTCCCGCTTCAGAAGGAATGATCTGAAACATTGACCCATTGGGCAGTAAGTCGCTATTGAAGCTATTCGGCAAATTTTGCACGTCTGACGTTGCAGTATGTAGTATGTCCCCAGTCCAATCAAATAGTACAGTATCTCCCAATGTAATCGTAATAGAATCTGGGGTGAATTTATTATCCTCTACTTGAATAATATGTTTTTGGCTTTCGCCAAAAGTCAAATCAATACTGACAATATTACAATCTGATAAACAATTAGGGGTCAGTATATCTACAGTAGCAGTGCAGAGAGGGTCTACATTGTCGGTAACAGTAACAGTGTGACTTTGACCATCACCTGGGATATCTATTATTACTACTGTGGTACTTCCTGTATAGGCATATGTTCCTTCGTTATTCCCATCTACCAGAACACTAAAGTTATCTCCCTGATCCGATGCTGTGACTGTAAATTCAACAGGTACTTCATTTGATGTGTTACAGCCGCCTGTAACTTCACCTGAAACATCAAT
>CAZMKA010000039.1:0-23644 GCA_964566605.1 uncultured Saprospiraceae bacterium
CCATAAGAACCACCACAATCACAATTGTCATTATTTTGACCTAGATAGAAATCGGACTGACCAAATGAAGCGTCTTCATAGTGTCCTACAGTGTATCCACTGATGTCCATGTCTGATTGACCAATATTACAAACCTCAAACCATTCGCCTCCACCATATTGCTCTAGTGCTTCAATTTCATAATTAGTTGAAATTTCAGAAACGTTTAATTGACCATATGTAGGATATAGTAAAAAAATGAAAACGATAAGCAGGATAAGCTTATCAAGATTAAATCGGTGTAAAGATTCCATTAACTTTATTCTTTAAAAGACTTTTGGGAAGTCAAGTTTTAAGAAATGCTGTAACGTGTAATTTTAGGATGTCTATGTGTTTACTGTTTCTTACACATAACAACGAAATATCATTCTTCTCAGGATTGACATATAATTTTATGTAACTAATAAGATATAAATCAAACTTATATACAAAGGTAGTTAAGAAGTTACATATTGTTAAAATTTTTAATATGTATTTAATAATTTTCTTTTTCCTATGTATTGTATGTTGATTCTTAAGGGAATAGAAAAAGGGTGAAATGTTATAATTTCACCCTTTTGTTTAAACTTTGTTTGAAATAGAAACTTAACTTTAAGCAACTACTGGATTAACTTCGTGTAACCATCCGAATTTATCTTCTTTTTCGCCTGCTCTTAATGCTTCGATATATGATTTTAAAAACGGTGAAATCTTATAATTATTTACATCAACTGTATAATCTTTTCCGTTGTATCCGAATTTATGAACATTAGCAACAACTGCTGCTGTTCCTGTTCCAAAAATCTCTTGAACCAATCCTTTGTTATGAGCATCAACCAAAAAGTCAATTGACAATAGTTCTTCAATTACTTCATAACCTTCGTCTTTAAGAATAGTAATAACACTATCTCTGGTAATTCCTCTTAATATAGTTCCACCTAGTTTTGGGGTATAAACTTTATTATCAATGACAAAGAAGATATTCATTGTACCTACTTCTTGGATGTATTTAAATTCTTTTGCATCCATCCACATGATTTGGTCATATCCCTTTTCTTTAGCAATTCTTGCAGGTAATAAAGAAGCTGCATAATTACCAGCTGTTTTTGCTTCACCTACACCTCCATCTGCTGCACGCACGTACTTATCTTCTGCAAGTAGAGAAACAGGCTTATCGTAATAAGGACCCACAGGTAAAGTGAATATGATTAATTTGTAACGTTCACTAGGGCGTACACCCAATGCTTCATCCATTGCTATCATTAATGGACGAATATATAATGCTGATCCTTTTTGTTTTGGAATCCAGTCTTTGTCAAGATGCACTAATTCTTTTAAAGCATCTACAAATAAATCCTCAGGAAAAGTTGGCATGCACATTCTGGTTGCAGAACGGTTTAGTCTCAAAATATGTTGTTCTGGTCTAAGTAACAAAGGTGTTCCATCAGCTTTTGCTGTAGCTTTCATTCCTTCGAAAATAGCCTGTCCATAATGCCAAGCAAGATTACCTGGATGTACTGCAAAAGGCTCTAGTTCTTTAATTTCAAGATTCGTCCATTTTCCATCAATATAATCAGCTACAAACATGTGGTCTGAAAATACCTGACCGAAAGGAATGTTATCAAAATCAACAGCACTTATTTTACTGTTTTGCGTCTTATTAATTCTTATATTGCCTGACATATTGCTTATTTTTACACAAAAATAGTATTTATAAAATTAAAACTAAATAATCTTAGGATTAGTTGTGTAAATCAGAATACAATTTTCATTTATTAAACTTTATCAATTATTTATTTTGTCTAAAAGTTATTTCTCTATACCTATTTATGCTGATAAAACAAATAAAATAGAACGATTACATCAATCAGACAAGGTAAATGTTTTTGTTTTTTTGAAGAAAATTGATTTCAATTCTGAGAATAAAAACTTATTGCAAAAGATACTTTCTGCTGTAAAAATTAATCTTGAAAATGATACGCAAGTTTTATTATTAGAGGATAATCAAGATGCTTTTGTAATAGATGAGCTTGATTTATCATTTGACAACTATTTTTTTGCTTTTGGCTTAAACGCCAAAAGGATTGGCCTACAGTCTAAAACGGTTCCCTATAAGTTAATGGCTTTTGATAAATTGAATGTTCTGTATTCACACACTTTAACTGATCTTCAAAGTAATATTGCTTATAAAAAGCAATTATGGGGAGTGCTTAAAGAAATAAGTTATTCGTGAATAAAAAATTAATAGTATTTGCTACAGGTAACCTTCATAAGCTTAAAGAAGTAAACATGATGTTGGAATCAACGCCATACATTGCAAAAGCAATGAGTGATTTTGATATAGATGAAGATATTGTGGAGGACGGATCAACAATGCATGAAAATGCTAAAATTAAATCTGACTTTTTATTTGAGAAGTTAAAAGTCTCAGCCATGGGAGAAGACAGTGGTTTAGAGATTAAAGCGCTTAATATGAGTCCTGGAATCTATACAGCTCGATATGCTGGTAAGCAAAGAAACGATTTTGATAATATGAATAAGGTTCTACAAGAACTTGAAGGTGTGAAGGATAGAACAGCACAATTTCGATCTGTAATTTCTCTAAATATAAATAATGAAACTTATTTTTTTGAAGGAATTGTAGAGGGTAGAATAGGAGCAGAAATTAAGGGTGATGGTGGCTTCGGTTACGATCCTATATTTATTCCTACAGGATTTGATCAATCGTTTGCAGAACTAGGGTCAGAAATGAAAAATCAATTTTCACATAGAGCAAAGGCTGTTTCTAAAATGGTTGATTTTTTAAAGTCTATTGACTAAGAGTTCAGTTCTATACTAGATGTTATTTTTATTGTAGGGTCAAGAGAGTGGGTAACAGAACACATTTTTTCCAAACTCATCTCAACTGCTTTCTTTGCTTTCTCTTCTTTGATTTCTCCTTTTAATTTGAATGCTAAATGAATTGCAGTGAATTTAGCAGGACTTATTTCTTTTCTTCTTTCTGAAGATACAACTACTTCCAATGATTCAAGATTTTGCCTCATTTTCTTTAATAAAATCTCTATATCAATAGAACTGCATGCTGCTGCTGACATTAATAAAGTTTCCATCGGTGAACAAGCAGCTCCACTTCCTGAAAAGTTTTGAGTGAAACCTTTTTCACTTTCTCCTATGTAATTCAATTCACCTGCCTTACTGGAAAGTATTATATTCATGTTTTCTAATTACAAGAATAAAAAAAAGCAGAATCAATTGATTCTGCTTTCTTAAAATTTATTTTTTACCTAGTATTAGATAAAATGCATGTATCATTCCTGGTAGAAAAAATAACAGAGTTAATATTAAGTTTACTGTTACTCTGTTTGTCCACTCTTGACCTTCATAAAGATAAACTCCTAGAGGTGGAATAAACCAAGCGCAAACTAACATAAGTAGTTCGTCATTATCAATAGCTTGCTTAGCTTTAATAACTGTTTTTGCAACAAAAGTTTTAGCTTTTGCGAAAACAGTATTGTTTTTCTTCAATGTAATTGAAGTAACAGCGTCATCACCTGTGTGACTTGCCGAGTTGATTGCGTAAGAACTTGTCGTAAAACAAAGAACCAACACTAATAAAGTAATGATTTGTTTCATAATTTAAATTATTTGACTTTTTAATGATACCGCCAATATATAAGTTTCATATCAAAAAAACATAATATATCTTGAAAAAATCAATACATAGATTTAATTTTTAAACTAAATTAATATCAATATATGGCATATTAGCAGATATAGCAGATTTTATTCCTGCTGCACCATCTTCAAACACTAAACATTTTTCAGGTGCAGTATTCATAGCTTTGGCACATTCAAGAAAAATGTCAGGTGCTGGTTTGCCTTTTACTCCATCGGTTCCGGTAACAATCGTTACAAACCAATCACTTATTCCTAGATCTTCCAAGCTTTTTAGAGCATTGTTTCTTGAAGAGCCAGTTCCTAAACTCATAGGCATCTTACCTCTCATACTTTTTGCAACTTCGAAAATCTTAGTAACGGGTTGTATTTTACCTTGTTCTTTTTTCAATGCATCGAAATGCTTTTGTTTTTCTATTCTAACTTCAGCTGGATTTAAATTCCATGAAAAATCTGCATTAAACTTTTCAACAAGCTGAATAGTTGGTGTCCCACTATTCTCATGTATGAGCTCTTCAGTAATATTAACGTCGAAAGTTTCTCCTACTTTCACCCAGGAAGCTAGATGTAAAGGCATTGTATCAGCTAATGTGCCATCTAAATCGAATATAAGTGCTTCAATATAATCAGGTATTATAATCATATATAATTGATTTGTAATTTACATTTTATTCTATCACAGTGTATTCCGCGCGTAAAGAAAATGATTTATCTTATTTATTCAGCAATTGTTTTGTACTATTTATCGTTTCTTAGTTGGAACTTAACTTTAATTCTCGCTGTTTTAAAGTGAGTACAAGTTAGAGTTTAATATTTAAACCTAAGAAATACTTGTATTAAATCTTATTGATGAATGGTTAAGGAGTTTAAAATGAAATTACTCCAAAATACTCTTTTGATATTTGATTAAACGAACACAACACCTCAAAAAACTTTAATAACTCTTGTTCTTTTTTAATTATTTGTAAATCGTTAAATACTACAGCTAATTAATTTTGGACAAAGGTCAAAATGAAACTTTTCTCCTATTTATGGAGTCTTAGTTAAAATAGAGTCTTATGAATTTTAAACTTTTATTCTCTTTAACAGTAATGTTTACCTTTATTTCCATGGGTTTAGACCATGAACAATGGAATTTAGTAGAGACGAAGAATGACATCAGAATATATGATAGGACTGACGAATCCGGCAAGAAGTGGCTTCGTTTTACTACACATATTCATGAAAATATGGAAAATGTTGTAGAATTTACAGCAGAAATAGATAAGTTGCCAACATGGGTTTATTCTTGTAAAAATTCTAAGCTATTAAGTGATTCCGAAGAGTATACTCATTATTATTTCGAGACCGATCTACCTTTTCCTATGACAGATCGTTACCTCTTGGTAAAGAAACATAAATCAGGATCTCCTAAAGGAGACTACTTTAAAACAGTCTCAGTAAATTACAACAATAAAGATATTGATTCGGATTTGGTAAGAGTAACCGAATTCCAAACAATATGGCACTTTCAAAAAATAGGTGAAAATGAGACTTTGGTTACATATGACCTATATTCTGATGCTGGATTACCGTCTTGGTTGGATGATAAAGTTAATAAAATAGGTCCTGTGAATACCTTAAGAAGCCTAAAGGATAAATTTACTTTTGAATAACATGATGTTCGCTTTTTGGGTTTAACCCAAAAGCTCTTAATACAGATTGCTTTAAATCATATCACAGGGCAAGATCCGTGGATTCTTAGCCTCATTTAGCCGAAAGTCGCACAATATTTTTTCTTGGCTTTTTCTACTTTTTGTTATGCTAATCTGTAGTTAGAAAACAACTCTAAATACTTTGGGTTTAACCCAAAATACCTTTTAAAATCTGTAAAGTGATAAGGTAAGTTGGTTTTACTCCATCAAGTCCTAAACTCCCAGAGGCAAGCGTTGCGCCGGATTCCAATGGGTTGTCAGAGGCATAATACGCATAACGGATGTCTATGTCAGCAGAAATACTATGACGAATTTTACTAGCAGATTGTATCGCTTTTTGATAATGTGCTCCTTCCATTTCAAGGCCTATAACTCCCCAAGAAGATCTCATAAAGTATCTAAGAATATCTTTGTTCTGCAGACTCGTACCTAAAACAGTAATCATAGGTCCTTCAAAAACACCAATTCCTTGGTTTTGAAACATTTCGATTTTCAAAGCATTTTCAAAAGGATAATTATCAGCACTGCCTTCGAAAATATGAGCTGAAGGAATCATAATGTCACCTTTTTCTCCTGTAAGTATACCTGCTTTTCCCATGATGTTTACAGACTGTATATTTATCTTTTGCTTTTCATCGAGAACTTTATAGGGCTTTAGAAGTTCATCCATTGTTTCATATGCTTGTTGACCAAAAGCGTAATCCATAACAATAATAACTTCTTTGTGAGGTCCTTCATTCAAATAAGCTTTAGTCAAATCTTGCTTATTTACTTTTTCAAGATCAAAAATTTGGACACTTATATTCGTTCCAGAGCTATCATGAAGTTCGTACATGCCATGTGAAAGCGCATATTTTTTTACTTTCTTTCTCAGCGCTTTGTTATCATCATCACTTAATACTTCAGCGATTTCCTCAATTGATTTTTCAGCTAGATTTTTCTTTAATGCTGAACTTGCAAAAAAGCAATTCATTACACTATGAAGATTAGCTGAAATAATATGTATCGGTCTATCGTAAAGCTGAAGTTCAACAAGTTTTGCTTTTATTTGATTAGCCCAGGATTCGCCATATAAATGATGTCCTATTCGCTCTCTAAGACTAGGTGAGAAAACGATTTCTCTATCCACATCGTTTATGTATTCCTGTATACTGATTTCCCCCATCCAATATACAATCTCAAAAAGGCTATTTATCTTTGCTGCATCTTCAAACTTTCCATAAGCTTCCTTTACATCATCATAGGTTCTTCCTAGCAAACTTGATAAATATGAAAATCCTACTTGCTCGTCAAAATCATCGTTTCCTCCTATATTTTCTACAATCTCACGTAACATTTTCCAAGCACGAGTTTCCCTGTTTTTCGAATCCAACGCATTTTTTCGAATCTTTTCACTTTCAATAAACATAAAAGTAAGATGCGTCAAACAATCGAATATATCACTTAAACCTCTTGTCATCTCAATCATCATCTGCTCCTTATCCAATCGATAACAATTCCTCCTTCTTTTACTAGGAACTAATGCTTCAAAGTTAGCATCCTCATAACCTTCTCGTGTTATAAGATGCGTATAACGACATTGTTCTATTCCTTTGGGTAATCGTTGGAAAATGTAGAGTAAACCTTCTAGTTCTACTTTTTCAGGATCATTTATCAATCCGTAGATTTCAGGGTTAAGTGCAAGTAATGCATCAATCATTGCAGCACCACTCATACCTAATGGCTTGTATTTGCCTCGTAGAAACAAATGTCGCATAGAAATATATAATCGTTCTATGGATTGGCGTGAAATTTGAGCGCGGGAAATATCTTGGGAGGTATTTTGCATACGGTTTTTACAACACAAATATACAAAATTAGGTGAATAATGATTAATGAAATATTTACCATCAATATAAATTAGTATTTCTGTTTAATTGTAGCTTTCGTCTAAAAACACACTTATTCAGCATATAAAACATTAAATGTTTTAATTTCGCGGCAATTATGAGGGAACAACAAGATTTAGAGAAATACTACATTAAAAGGAAAGCAGAATTTGGACAACTTGCTCAAGAATATAAAAGGAAAGTGTTTGTTAATTCCCTTTTAAGAGTGTTTGTTTTTGTAACAGGAGCCTTCTTAGTTTATTATTTATCTTATTCTACACCTCTTTTGTTAATTGCAATGGTTTCGTCAATTGCATTATTTCTCTTTTTAGTCAAGCGTCAAGTGAATCTAAAAGCGACCTGGGATCATTACAATGCATTAAAAGAAATTAACGAGAAAGAGTTGGTATTCAGAGATCATGCATACTTTGACTTTGATTCTGGAAGTGATTTATCTGAAAGTAATCACCCATATTGTTTAGATATTGATGTATTTGGTAGAGGATCGTTTTTTCAGTACATCAATAGAACAGTTCTTGATCCTGCTAGAACAAAGCTAGGTCGACATCTTTTGGAGAATTCAATTGAGGGAATTGAAGATCGCCAAGTTATCATTCAACAATTATCTAAGCAAAACGATTGGTGTCAAAACTTTTTGGCGGAAGCCTACTCAATAAAAACGGATGTAAAAGAAAGCTCTATTCTTACTTGGCTACACGATTATCAGCGAATTGCAAGTGGGGTTTTCAAGTTTCTACCAATTGTAATGACTATAATCTCATTAATAGCATTAGGATTATTAGCAGGTGGAGTTATTGCTGAAAGCATTGTAATGTTGGTACTATTTGTGGGTTTAGGAATTAGCAGTATGCGTGTTAAAAACGTAAATAAGGCAGCTAGTAAAATGGCTAAGTCTCATCACCTTTTTCAACAATATGCCAAGCTCTTGCATAAAATAGAGATGAAAGATTTCGATTGGTTGATTTCTGGTGACGAGATAAAAACGCAACAACCTTCTAAAAAAATCCAACAGTTTTCAAAGCTGCTGAATAGCTTGAATCAAAGAAATAATATTCTCATTTCAATATTCGCCAACGGGTTTTTCTTGCGTGATATATGGATATGTTCTAAGATCGATAAATGGATTTTTGAAAATCAAAACGATGTGGAGACTTGGTTTAATTTACTTCATGATTATGATAAATATATTAGTTTAGGGATTTTTGCATTCAACCATAATGAAGAAATTGTTTACCCTGAACTCGTAGGAACATCATTGATTCAGTCAGATGCTCTTGCTCATCCTTTACTTGCCAAAGATAAGCGGGTAGCTAATAATTTTAACATCAATAATAATGAGTTTAATATTATTACTGGAGCGAATATGGCAGGTAAATCTACCTTTCTAAGGACGGTAGGATTAAGTATAGTTATGGCTAATAGCGGACTTCCTGTAGTTGCGAAAAGCTTCATTTATCATCCTATAAAATTGATAAGTAGTATGCGAACGAGTGATTCTTTGTCTGAAAATGAGTCTTACTTTTTTGCAGAGCTAAAGCGCTTGCAATATCTTGTAAATGAGATCAAAGAAACGAATTACTTCATCATCCTTGACGAAATTTTGAAAGGAACGAATAGCAAAGATAAAGCAGAAGGTTCCGAAAAGTTTTTGGTTAAGTTGAGTAAATCTAGCTCGAGTGGAATTATTGCTACTCACGATTTATCATTATGTAAAGTTGCGGATGAAATAGAGACTGTACATAATCGATTTTTTGATGCGCAAATTATTGATGATCAGTTGTTTTTTGATTATAAATTGAAAGATGGAGTTTGTAGCAATATGAATGCTTCTTTCTTAATGAAGAAGATGAACTTGGTATAAAATACGTTTTGGGCTTTAAGCCCAAAATATATTTTCTATTTCCATCCAATAGAACTCAGAATCTTTCTCACTTGAACATCTCCAAATCCATAAATTCCCTCTTTTTCAGAAAAGCGTTTGAAGATGCTTTCAAAACTGGTATTTTCTTGACTATTGATGATCTCTTGCAATGATTGTTCAGGTCTACCCAAACTGTTTTCAGAAGGGAATCGCTCAATGTGTGCATTTATTACTTCTTCTATCGATGGAATAAGATGACTTAATTTTCGTGCGTTAAGTTTCATCTTCTCCCAATCTGATGATTGGAAACCTTTCCATAATTCACTTATTGCGTTTTTGTCAACTTGGGTTATTTTTGTCTTGTTTTCCAGTGATTGCATCAATTCAATATGTGATAAATGACCAAATCCATTCCAAGAATCTACGATAGGACTCACCAAGAATACTTCGTGTTGAGGATTGATGAAGTTTATAATACACCAAAAATGAAGTTGGCAGAATAGATCACTTTCAAACCATAAGTTAATCTGGGAATCGTAATCGATTGTAAAAAGTTTTAGGATTTCGTTGATGCTTTTATCCTTATAATCATTAGCCTGAACATTGTATTCGTTTTTAAAGAAATCGTATCTATTCTCTAAAATTTCTTCGAGAGAGTTTCCTCTTATAGGCCCATCGATAAGGCATTCTCGAAAGACTATTTTGGGATCACCCAATTCCTTTAATTGATGTAATAATACATCGCCATTTAGGATGTGATAAGATTGTTTTTCCGTCATCCCAGATTATAATAATATTTCGAATCCTACAGCAAATGAGGATAGATTTATACTAGCATTGAAATTGTTAAAACTTTTAGGCTCTGATTCTGCTTGAGCATAATTTCCGTAAGTGTAATTTATCGCAGAAGTGCGGAGCATCACCCGAAATCTATCATTAATGTTGTAGAAAATACCAACAGGAATGCTGCATTGTAGAGAATTTATTTTTGAATTCACTTTTGTAGTTTCATCATTATCGAGAATTGATGTTTGAAAAATATTCGAATAATTTATGGATGATTCTACGAAAAAATTAACCTTTTGGTCAGGATTGAAAACATATCTAGCAAATATCCCTCCACTTATTTGTCTAGAAGAATTAGTTCTTAATCTGGTTGAAATAACATTGTCGGATATGATAGTCAACTCGTATTGATTATTTAGATATGATAAATTGGTATTAATACCCAATGTCCAATGCTTATTGATCATCTTTCCAAAATACAAATTCGTTATAACCGAATAAGATTTACCCAAATTTAGGTTATTTATAACAATTGGATTACCTACCAGATTGCTAAATAGATTATATGAATTTCCATTAGTTTGATTACTATAGCTTATAGAACCTCCTAAGATGTAATTTCTATTTATTTCAGATTCTTGTGAATAACTTAATTGAAAAGCGAATAGAAAGGCAGTAATAAATAATAGTTTTTGCATTATGTTCTATTTAGATTGTTGTTTTTAAAGGTTAATGTGGTTGTGTTTTAAAAATTAGTTTTCAAGTGTAGCAACTTATAAATAAACATGGTGTTATACCAATTCTGTTTTAAGGGTTCATTTTAGTTTCAAGAATTATAAAATCAATTACAAGGCAGAAAACGCAAGGATAGCCATCGCTATCATGAGTATTTCTAACGAAGTAGTTGCTTTTATAAATTTGAAAATATGTGAAATTCTAAAACATAATTGGTATTTCTTGTAAGAATGTTATAAAGCTAGTAATTTGCGGTTACATAGCGTAAAAATAGATAAATGAAAGTAGATGTTTTAGCTTTTGGAGCACATCCGGATGACATAGAATTAAGTTGTTGTGGAACACTTATGAATGCTGTAGATGCTGGTAAGTCTATTGGGTTAGTAGATTTAACTCAAGGAGAAATGGGGACTAGAGGTTCAGCAGAATTGAGATTAAGTGAGGCAAGGAATTCGGCTAAACTGATGGGAGCATCTTTCCGGCATAATTTATCAATGCGAGATGGGTTTTTCGAAATCAACGATCAAAATTTAAGATTGATTGTAGAGCAAATAAGGTTTAGTCAACCATCAATTGTTCTTGCTAATTCAGAATCGGATAGGCATCCTGATCACGGACGAGCTGCAGAGCTGGTTCACAGAGCTTGCTTCTTGTCAGGTTTGCAAAAATATGAAACTAGTTGGAATGGCAAAGAGCAAGTAAAATGGAGACCTACAGCAGTCTATCATTATGTTCAAGATCGTAATTTGGAACCTGACATAGTTGTTGATATATCTAAGAATTTTGCTAAAAAAATTGAATGTCTTAAGTGCTTTGCTTCGCAATTTCATGATCCCAATAGTAAGGAACCAGAAACGCCATTAACCTCGCATGATTTCTTTGACTTTATAGCAGGTAAAGCTAAGACCTACGGTAGACATATACATGCTGAATATGCTGAAATGTTCACCTCCAAAAGATATATAGGTGTTGACGATATTACGAAACTTCAGTAATTATTTAACAACCGAATTATCTACAAATACCAATGCATTTTTCTTAGCTTATAGCATTTTTAGTTACGACTTTCGGATAGCTTGTTAAGTATTACTTGTTCGCAGTAAAAATGCAATTATCAGTAATTGGCGTTCCTCCAAAATCTGTTTGAATTTGCAGAATTCCCTCTATTGTAGTTTTTTCAGTATCTTGGAATACACTGTTTCCTGTAATTTCAACATCACTTAAAATTCCATAAATTTCAATTTGATGGGTATCAGAAGGAATCAATAATGAATCATTTCTAGCAAATCCATTGACAATAGGGAAAGCAGTAGGAGTATCTTTAATTTCAATGATTACATCATTATTTCCTGTTAAACCTTCAGTTACAGACATTGTAAATGGGCTAGGATCAGGAATTAGACCTCCACAAGTAATAATTCCGCTAAAATCACCAAGGTATGCCTCTCTAGCATAAACACAAGAGTTGTTAGACTCATTAGCATTCGG
This sequence comes from uncultured Saprospiraceae bacterium, assembly GCA_964566605.1. Taxonomy (GTDB): domain Bacteria; phylum Bacteroidota; class Bacteroidia; order Chitinophagales; family Saprospiraceae; genus JAHDFB01. The sequence goes on from CAZMKA010000039.1 coordinate 12,147, forward strand.
ATTGTAGTTTTCAGCTTCTTCATCAGTACAGCCTTCAACAATTTCAACTGGATCTTCACATGAAACTAAAGCAAAGATTCCTATTACGAATAAAAAGAATATATTTTTCATTTAATCTATTTTTATAGTTGTTGGCCCTTTTTGTTCCAATCGATCGACAATTTCTTGACTTCCTAACCTGAATTTAACGGGTATAGTCGTTAAGTCTTCAAGATCAAGTTCCCACTTACAAAATATAGCCATATTAGTTCTATCAACACTTAAGTCTGTAATTGTACTTTGTTGAAGAATATGATGATTTTTAATTAAAATTTCTTGTTTGATGCTATCAGTTAATAGAGTAGGAGTGTATTGTGCGCTCAACCCACCACAAAGCATTACAAAACAAATTGTTAGGCTATTTATTATATTTTGCTTTTTTACTACCTGCATACATTTCAAATTTATGAAATTTTGATTCAATTGGGCCATTCATCATGGATAATTTCTTACTTGGTCGCAAACCGACTCTTTTTAATGCATCTATATTACCTGAAATTATCCAAGCTTGGGAAGAAATAAATTTCTGTTTAAGCGTGTCTCCTATTTTCTTGTATTCAGCAATGATATCATCTGCTTCTATCCTTATATCATAAGGTGGATTAAAGATAAGATGAGCATTTTTTGTTTCAGGATAATCGTGGAAATCTTTGACTTCTAGTTCAGCATACTTTAGTAATCCAGCTTCTGCTAAATTATATTTTGTAGTCTCTATCGCCTCAGGGTTTAAGTCACTGCCGAAAACTTTGAATGATTCGTCACTTTGCTGTCTTTCCATTGATTCGCTTACCACTTTTTCCCAAGTGTCTTGATCAAAGTCATTCCATTGTTGGAAAGAGAAACTTCTTTCTACAGACTGTGGAGGAATTCTTAGTTTTTGTAAAATGGCTTCCGCCAAAAATGAACCTGATCCACACATTGGATCGATAAAAGTATCAGTATAGTTCCAGTTGGATAGTTTTATAAGTCCAGCTGCTAATACTTCATTAATAGGAGCGACGGTTGAACTTATTCTATAGCCTCTTTTGTGTAATGAGTCTCCTGAACTATCAAGAGAAATTGTCAATGAGTTTCTAAAGATGTGAATATTTACTGACAAGTCTGGTTGGTCCAGATCAACATCTGGACGTTCTCCAAATTTTGCATTGAATTGATCAACGATTGCATCTTTTGTTTTAAGCTCTACATAATGTGAGTTGGTAAAATACTTTGATTTTACAGCTGATCTTACGGCTATTGTTTGAGAGGGAGCAATTAACTGAGTCCAGTCAATTCGTTTTACCGAATAATATAATTGATCTTCATCGTGAATAGTATCAACCCGAATGGGAATGAGCACACGAAGAGCGAAGTATGAACATAAGTTTATACTATATATAGTTTTTAAAGTAGCTTTTCCTTTTACTGCTCTGTTTAAGACTTCCACATCAGTGGCACCGAGTTGTTTAATTTCTTCTGCAAGAATTTCTTCCATTCCCGCCATAGTTTTTACTATGATTTCTCTTGAATTATGTTTGGATAACACCTACGTTGAATTTTTTTATTGGGGCATTATTAGCTGCTTCTATCCCTCGTGAAATATGCATTCTTGTTTCTCTAGGATCGATAACAGCATCAACCCATAATCTTGCAGCAGCATAATATGGTGTGGTTTGTGTATTATAGCGTTCTTCTATAGATTTAATTAGCTTTTTCTGGTCTTCTTCATTTACTTCTTCTCCTTTTGATTTCATAGAGCTGATTTGGATTTGTGCTAGAACCTTTGCAGCTTGGGAACCACCCATTACTGCAATTTTTGCACTTGGCCAAGCTAAAATCAATCTAGGATCATATGCCTTACCGCACATAGCATAATTTCCGGCTCCGTAAGAATTACCTAAAACAACAGTAAATTTTGGTACAGTGGAATTACTAACTGCGTTAACAAGTTTAGCGCCGTCCTTAATTATTCCTCCATGTTCACTTCTGGTCCCAACCATAAAACCTGTTACATCGTGTAAAAAGACCAAAGGTATCTTCTTTTGATTACAATTCATGATAAACCTTGAGGCTTTATCAGCAGAGTCACTGTAAATAACACCTCCGAATTGCATTTCACCTTTAGCCGATTTCACAACTTGTCTATCATTAGCTATTATACCTACTGCCCAACCATCAATTCGCGCATATGCAGTTATAATAGTTTTTCCATAATCTTTCTTGTAATAAGTAAGGGAATCTTTGTCTACTAAACATTTCAAGATCTCAGACATCTCATAAGGTTTCGACCTTTCTTTTGGTAGAATTCCAGTTACTTTATCAATATCATATTCAGGAGCTAATGCTTTTTTACGATTTAACCCGGCTTTTTCTTGATCACCAATTTTATCCATGATATCTCTTATTGTATCCAAACACGATTTATCATCTTTCATTTTGTAATCCGTAACACCTGATATTTCAGATTGTGTTGTTGCGCCGCCAAGCGTTTCTTTGTCTACAGTTTCTCCTATTGCAGCTCTTACAAGATAAGGCCCAGCTAGAAAAATTGATCCTGTTTTATCAACAATTAATGATTCATCACTCATGATAGGAAGATAAGCTCCTCCTGCTACGCAACTACCCATAATAGCAGAGATCTGAATGATTCCCATACTTGACATAACAGCATTATTGCGAAAAATTCTACCGAAATGTTCTTTATCTGGAAATATTTCATCTTGCATGGGAAGAAAAACTCCAGCACTGTCTACTAAATAAATAATAGGAAGCTTATTTTCCATCGCAATCTCTTGCGCTCTTAAATTCTTTTTACCAGTAATAGGAAACCAAGCACCTGCTTTTACAGATGCATCATTGGCAACAACGATACATAATCTTCCTGTAACTTTTGCTAAAACAACAATTACTCCTCCTGCAGCACAACCACCATACTCTTTATACATTCCATCTCCAGCAAAAGCTCCTATCTCTAATACCTCATTAATATCGTCAACTAGATATTCGACTCTTTCTCTAGCCGTCATTTTTCCTTTATCTCTTTGTTTTTGGAGTTTCTTTTCTCCTCCTCCAAGATAAATTTTCTCTAGTCTATATTTTAAGTCTGAAATAGCTAGTTTATTAGCATCTTCGTTTATGTTATATTGTAGGTCTGTACTCATAGTTTAAGATAAATGGATTTACAATTAATTAATTCTAAAAGCATAAGGGAAATAATCGGGATGATGTTTATAAAAACCATCCATAGTAACTTGACCTTTTTGTTTTTTTAATATTTCTATTGCTTCGTTTACATCTTTAACTCTTCTTTCATTAATCTTAGTAATGATATATCCAGGATCCATATTGGTTTTTCCTATAGTTGAATTTCTATAAACGGAAACAACATAGACACCTTCTTCTCTAACATTTCCTTTTTCTTCGTCACTCAAGTCCCTTAGCTCAAAACCTAATTCTGTCAGAAATTCATCATTACGGATAGCTACAAAATCTGTGGTGTTTAATTGATTTCGTAAAAGAGCTTCAACTTTTTCATATTCACCATCTCTTATGTATTCGATATTTATTGTATCACCAGGTCGGTATCTTCCCACGATTTCCATAAACTGTGATGATGATGAAAAAGTTATATTATTGATTGAAGTGATTACATCTCCTTTTTTTATACCCGCATCATAAGCAGCACCATCTTTATTAACAGATACTACGATAACACCATTTACTCTATTAAGATCTAGCTCTTTTGCTTTTTGATCTGTAACTCCTACCATAGAAATTCCTAACCATCCACGTTGAACTGCACCATAGTTCCTTATGTCAAACAATATTTTTTGAGCTAAATTACTTGGAATAGCAAAACTATATCCTTCATATTGTCCTGACTTTCCAATAATCGCTGAATTAATACCAACAACTTCACCTCTAGTATTTATAAGTGCACCTCCACTATTTCCAGGATTAACTGCCGCATCTGTCTGTATGAAACTCTCAATACCAGATTTCTCTAACATTGATATGTTTCTAGATTTTGCGCTTACAATTCCTGCTGTTACTGTAAATTGTAAACCAAAAGGGTTACCTATTGCCAAAACCCATTCGCCTACAAGTAGTGAGTCGGAGTCACTAAAGGTTGCATAATCTAAATCTGTTGCTTCTATTTTTAATAATGCCAAATCATTGGATGGGTCAGAGCCAACTAATTTTGCGCTATATTCTCTGTTGTTATCTAATAACACTTCAATTTCACCTGCACCTTCTATAACATGGTTGTTTGTTGCAATGTATCCATCTTGAGAAATAATTATGCCTGAACCACTAGCTGCACCCAACAATCTTTTTGATTTACTTTTTGGAATAGCTCTTATGTAAACAGATGATTTTTTTCCTATTGAAGATGCGGTTACGAAATCTGTGGGAGCAGAACTATAATTAATTGAATTGTAGGCAGGGTAGACCTGTCGTTCAACAACTTCAACCACTTTAGTATTAGGCGATTTGTTAATATAGTAAATATCGGGTTCTTCAAAGTACTTAAATAGGGCTATACAAACGATAGCTGTAATTATTGAACTAATCACTATTCCTTTCATTTTAATCATACTTTGCAATATCTAGTTTTTTCTAATGATTTAATGTCCAAAAAAATATTTTTTATATTTTTTTTTAAAATGTTTGACATTAAGTCAAATAAATATATATTTGTTAAGTGTTAATATGGTAACGTAGTTTATCCATACATAGTTATAAGAAATTAGAAAATATTTTACTTTAGTTTAGTTACTTACATTAATATAAAATAGATAGACTCTATTGTAAAATTCTATGATTATAGAGGTTCATATTAATGCCTTGTTATTAGATATTAAATCAATTTTCCAACAAGTAGTTTTTCTGCATTTTTTGTGTGGGAAGACAAAACCAGAATTTCAATTGCCAAAAAACGATTTAGGTTTTAGGTTACAGTGCATTGTGCTTTATTGTTAAGCCGTTGTATGAAAAAGTTTATGTATTCGTATGTGGTATCCATGGTGCTGCATAGAAGCTTACATCTGCACTTCATGCTCGTGTGACCAGTTATATTATATTTTAAAAAATCGGTGCTTTACAGATTATTAAATTTTATGATGCACATACCTATAGCTTATAGCTAAGGCTTGCATTCTATTGTTTTAATCCTTCAAAAGTTAATAACCATTCAAGTTCATTTCAATTGAAAATAGGCTAATGGGATAGGTATGGCATCACTAAACCTTCTAATATGAAAAAGATATTAATTTCAATCAATTTCATTTTATTTTTAAGTCCAGTGTTTGTTTATGGACAATATGTACAAACAGTTAACAATATTTATACACAAGAAGATTTTAATTTTTCTATTCCTGTTAATAGTAATTCAAATCTACCTACTTGGGCTAAATTTATGTATGAAAATCCTAGTGAGCTAAGTACAATTAAAGAGTTGTATGATAATTACTATTTGGAAAACACATTTGAAAAAAATCAACACACTCAGTATTTCAAAAGATTAAGTAGGGCTCACACAAGAGTAAACCAAGATTACACACTTTCTATTGAAGAAATGGAAAAGAAATCAACCGCATATATTCATAAAAGAAATGCTTCAAATTTAAAATCCACAGCTCAATGGGAAGCAATAGGTCCAACAAATATTGATATTGATGCTGCAGTTTCTGGAAATACACCTGGCACTGCGCATGTTAGATCTCTTGGTTTTTGTTATGGTCAAGAAACGAACATACTAGCTGCAACAGCAACAGCTGGTATTTGGAAATCAACTGATGACGGACAATCATGGACAGCAATTACTAATGATTTACCTGTAAGCTCAGTAGCATCTGTTGCTTTCAAACCCAATGATCCTTCAGTTATGTATTTTCAAGCTTCATCAAACTTTTATAAATCAACTAATGGCGGTGCCAGTTGGTACGAAACAGGAGGAAGTGAAATTGTTGACTTGGTATTTAATGCTAATACTATAATAACTAATAATACTGTTGCTTCAGATGTATATTTAGCAACAAATAAAGGATTCTTCAAAAGCTCAGATGAAGGAGAAAATTTCACTAAAACATTAACTGGATTAATTACTGATATTGTTATACATCCCACAAATAATCAAATTATTTATGTGATAAAGTCAGTAAGTAATAGAACAGAATTTTATAGAAGTGATGATGGTGGAGATAGTTTTACACTGTATGACAACGGTTACCCTCAGCCTTCTTCTGTAGATGAAAATAAGAGAACCGTATTAGCAGTTTCTGCAGATGAACCAGATGCTGTTTATGCTTTAGCAGTTGGTAAAATGAATGGAGGTGATGGATTAGTTGGAGTTTATAAAAGTGTTAATAAAGGTGAAGGATGGGGTAGAAGATGTTGTGGCGATTCAGAAGGTGGGCCAGCATCTTCTTCTAACCCCAATATCATGGAATGGAATTGTGGTGGTACTCAAAACGGAGGGCAATATTATTACGATCTTGCTATCGCGGTAAATCCTAATAATATTGATGAAGTTATCACAGGTGGCATCAATCTTTGGAGTTCAAATGATGGTGGTAACACAATGAACTGTTTATCTGATTATATCTATGGAAACATGGAAGAAACATATGTTCATGCAGATATTCATGACATAAAATACATCAACGGAAACATATGGATTGCAAGTGACGGTGGAATTTTTAGATCAACTGATAATGCTCAAACTTTTCACAAAAGAATGAATGGCTTACACGGAACTGATTTCAGAGGATTCGATGTTTCTTTCTTTGATAAAAATGTAATGTTAGGTGGTACTTACCACAATGGTACGATGCTTAGAGAAGGTTCTACTTACAATTATAACTGGGTTTCAACAAGAAGTGGTGATAATGCAAGATCAACAGTGAATAAAGGTAAAAGTAGTTTGATTTATGATCATTCTGGTATTCGTAAATTAACAGGTGATCGCCTTATTGCACCAAAAAATGAAAACTTATTTAAGAAGCCAAATGCTAGTTTGATTACAGGTGAAAGTAGTGAAATCGTATTTGATCCAAATAATTACAATACTTTTTATCTTGGAAATGGATCAAGTCTTTGGAAAACGAAAGATAACGGTGTAACTTTTGAAGAAGTTGAAAACTTCGGTAATGGGTTAGTTACAAGTATTGAAATTAGTCCTTTGAACTCAGACTTGATATACTTAGTTCATTATCCAAGCTATGGAGGTACTAAGAATATTAAAAGAACAATGGACGGTGGAAATACGTGGGTAGATATAACTGTGCCTGCAAGTCTTTATGATAATGAAAATGCTTGGATTACTTTTGACATAGCTGCAGGAAGTACTTCACACATGAGCCTTTGGGCAGTAAGAACAACTCCTGTAGCTTCAGGTATTAATCTTGATGGAAATTCAGTTTTCTTTTCAGCTGATGCTGGAACAACTTGGCAGAATATAACACCTTCTGATTTGGATGGTGAGTATCCTACTAACATTGTTCACCAAGAGGGCACAAATGATGTAATTTATATTGGTACAAGAAGAGCAGTATATAGTAAAGTTGGATCAAACTGGGATATTATGTCGAATGGTTTACCAATGAATACTTTTTCAACTAAACTTGTTCCTCATTACACTTCAGGGAAATTAATTAATGCTACACAAAGAGGTCTTTTTGAAGTGGATTTATCTGCTTCAAGTGCTATGGCATTACCAATGGTAAGTCAAACATATAGTAACTGCTTAAGAGATACTTTTTATTTCAAAGATAGAAGTCCAGTAGGGAGTAATTATTCTAGAGTATGGACTTTTACAGGTGCTGATAACACAAGTTCAACTAGTAAGTATCCTAAAGTTACCTATTCAACTGCTGGAGTTTACCCTGTAAAATTAGAAATTACTGGACCGAATGGTTCTTTTGTTTATGAATCTTTAGATTTTATAGAAGTTGAAGATGGTTGTTCTATTGAACCAACTGTAGGAAATGGATTGACTACAGGAAGTGCAGGGTTTGCAAAAGTGCCAGCTTTTGACAAAGAATTGAGTGAAATGACTATTTCAGCTTGGGTAAAAAGATCAGGTCCTATTTATAACAATGCAGGCGTAATAACACACAGAGATGGAATTGATGGGACTGGATTATTCGTGAATGCTCAAGGTTTCTTAGTTGGACAATGGGATGAATTAACAGCAACTGCTATAAGTACTTTACAAGTTCCTTATAATAAATGGGCATTTGTAGCTATGACTGTTGCTGTAGATGGTATTACATTATATGTTGATGGACAAAGTGAATTTTTTAGTAAAGCAATATCACCTGTTTTATTTGAAGACTTTACTTGTATAGGTACAGATGAATTCGCACCATCAAATTACTTTCCAGGATTTATTGATGAAATTAAATTTTACGATATTGAATTAAGTCCTGAAGAAATTCAAAAGAACATGAATTTAACCGCAAGTGCAGGTGAAACAGGATTGTTTGCATATTATCAAGCTAACAATACTTCGGGTAAATTAATGGATAGAGTAGGAAATAACCACGGTTTTATAATTAATAATTCTACAAGAGTTCCTTCTTTAGCTTCTGTTTCTGGTGGATGCTCAGAGTTAGTTGATATATATGGTCCGGGGACTTATGATTTTGATTGTGCAGGTGTTTCATTGACTTTTGAGCCTGGAGATGTTGTACCTCAAGGTCCTGTTTCAATTTCAAAACTTGATGAATTACCAGGAATGACACTTCCTTCAGGAAATACATATAGTAATGGTTACTGGGTATTCAATAACTTCGGAGTAAATCAATCAATTTCTGCACCTAAAAATGTTGAAATTTCTGACTTCGGAAATGCAAATAGTAGCTTAATAAATAATCCTGAATATTATAATGCTTTTATGGTTCCTACTTACTGGGAATATGGTTGGGGTTCAAGTGCTGATCAAGCTGATGAAATGACTCTTGTAGATAATGGAACAATTATTTTCGATGAACTTGAAGCAATGACTTATTTCGGTAAGTTAGTGATTTCTGAAGATGGTTCACAGTCATTAAGTGCTTGGGAAGTAGAGATGAATGCTCATTTTATTGTTGATCATATTTCTTTGGAATGGTCAGGAATAGGTTCTTATTTAACTTATGAGTTGTTGAAAAGTGATAATGGAAAAGATTTTTATACAATTGATACAGGGAATGCCGAACATACTTCTTACACATTAATTGATAATGAGTTAGCAAGTGATATTCTGTATTACAAAATTAAATTATACGATGAGAATGGTGATAGTTCTGAGTCTGAAATTACAGCTGTAAGCGTACCAAAGTTGGATGATGTGAAAATTTTTCCTAACGTTGTTGCTCCAGGTAATACTTTTAATGTTCATATAGGGGACAGACAAAACTTGAGATTTAGAGTTTATGACCTTGAAGGAAGATTAATAAAAGATATAAAGCAAGATACACAGTTACAGAATTATGCTCTAGATCTTAATGCTGGACAATATGCAGTAGAATTTATTTCAAATCAAGAGGTAGAAACGCAGTTTCTTATAGTACAATAATGATAAAAATAGGGTTTTCTAAATATCATGGCACAGCGAATGATTTTATCATCATAGATGAAGAATCAACGCCTTTATTCAATAAGAATGATAATGAATTAATCCGACGAATGTGCGACAGAAGAACAGGAATAGGTGCGGATGGATTGATGCTTATTATGCATAATGACAGAGATGACATTGATTTCGAAATGGCCTATTTCAATTCGGATGGTAATCCATCTTCTATGTGTGGAAATGGTGGAAGATGCATAACATTAGCCGCAGTAAATAGATCCTTAGTCTTCGAAAGAGCAAGATTTTTATTTGATAATGACATTTACTTTTCAACATATGACCCAAGTAATAATTGGGTAAGTTTAAAAATGCAGAATGTATCGAGAATAGAAACCAAAGAAATGGATTTTATTCTCGATACAGGAAGCCCTCATTATGTGAAATTTACTGATATTTCAAACAAAGACGTGAAATTAGCAGGTAGCGAAATTCGTTATTCTGAAAGATTCAAATCTGAAGGTATAAATGTGAATTTTGTAGATTTCAAGCAAAATGAGTTGCACGTTCTTACTTATGAAAGGGGAGTAGAGGATGAAACCTATTCTTGTGGAACTGGTGTTGTTGCCTCTGCTTTATCTTACGCTGAAAAAATGAACTTTACTAATGGTGTTTATACAATTGCGATACGAACTAAGGGAGGCCAATTAGAAGTCAGTTTCGAAAAGATAGAAAACGGTTATGAAAATATTTTCTTGAAAGGACCTGCAATTAAAGTTTTCGATGGTATTTATCAGGAATGATTTTGGGCTTTAAGCCCAAAAAAAAATTAAGAAATTTCCCAGTTAAGTTTAGCATTTTGCAATTCTGCTTTTGCATGTAAATCTTTTTGTTCGGATGATATGCTGATTCCATCATCAAAAACCTTCAAAATGTATTCACTATCTTTTTCAATTTCTATAGCAGCATGCGCTAAATGATAATATACACCGACATATTGCGGATCATTTTCTACAATCCATTCATATTCTTTTATTGCGTTTTCGTAGTTATTCTCTTTTTCATATTCTTTGGCTAATGCAAAGTGTAAAAAACTATCTTTTGGTGCATTTTTAAGCATGTCTTCGATATGCTTTTTTCTCATTTTATTTTATTTACTGAAGAAGTGTTGTTTAAACTGCAATTAAACATATGAATTTCCTTTCAATCTCTTGTTATGGTATAATTGATTTCAGGGGAAAAGATTGACTATCGTTGTAAATTTATAGTTAGTCTCTTATCTTGGTTGAGAACAAAAGAACATTCTTCAAATGATGGTGCCCAAAATCGATGAAATATGTTTTTTGAAAAACCATAATTTTCTAACGGCATTCCAATGAAATTGAAATCCATTTTCCCATTTTCATTTTTATCATGATACACTGTTACACAGTACTCACCATAAGGAACGTCATCAAAAAGCATCGCTAGTGTTTCATCCTCTACATCAGCTATTTTATTAAGATACATGAATTCTACATCAAGGAAATTTTCAGAAGTATTAAAAATACCAACATATAAATCGCCTTGAGCTGGGATTAGATTTTCGAAAGTAAGTTCAATTGAGTTAGTTTGGGCTTGAGCCCAAAAAGGTAAAAACGTAACTAATATTACTACAATTTTTTTAAACATTTCTTGTATTTATTATATTTTAAATGTTATATGGTTGATATTGTTTAATGGTTGCCTTTTATTTTTCTGACTTTGAGTCAAAAAAATTTTTTATATTGTAGAATTCGCGTAACTAAAACTATATTTGCTTTAATTATAAATTAAAATTACCTAAATGAATTTATTAGTTTGCATCAGTAAAACTCCTGAGACAACGGCTAAAATTAATTTTACCGAAGGGGGTAAAGCTTTCGATCCCAATGGAGTAAATTAT
>CAZMKA010000040.1:0-509 GCA_964566605.1 uncultured Saprospiraceae bacterium
GTATATTCTACATCATCAAACACATCTCCAATCGTATTTACAGCTGTTATTCCTACTTCATCAATCGCTTCACCTTTCGTGCTTTCTATCACACCACCTACTAACATGTTTGGATCAGTATCGTCACAGAAATTTGCTTCGTTATCTTCTACTAAAAGAGCAACTGTACAGAAGTCTTTGTTTCCTGCTTCATCCGTAAACCACACTTGAATATCGTCAATCAAGAAACTCTCTCCACCTATGATATCATCACAAGTAAATGTTCTTGAATTCGTTACACCATTTTCAGTGAAACTAACTGTAATATCTTCTGGTGCAGTACAGTTATCTGTAGGACCTAAGTCAAAATCAGACGCCCAAATCACAACCTCTCCATTCGTATTCATTACCGCTGTTGAAAGCGTTGAAATACAGTAAGGAGTTGGTGCTTTAGCATCTCTCACTGTGAATAAATAATCACATATATCTTGATTACCACAGTTATCTAAAACCGTCCATATAATCAATAT
>CAZMKA010000040.1:519-5358 GCA_964566605.1 uncultured Saprospiraceae bacterium
GTGTTCCAACAGGGAATGTATTTGTTAATGACTTACCTTCTCCTTCAAATTCGAAAACTAGGTCACCTGTATTGAATGCATCTATTTTCCAAGAGTATGTAAGATCTTCTTCTTCAGTACAATCATCTTCAGCTTCAACAGACAATGTCACTTCTCCCTCACAAGGGCCAAATGTATCGAATGTCTGATTGCTACAAGATGTTGTAAATTCAGGGTCAACGTTATTTAATATTTCTATTACTTGGATATCTTCCCAAAGACCAGCACCTGTTACATTGTTATATTGACATTGATCTATTACTGTCCATGTTCTATATATCTGTAAACATGCGCCATTAGCTATTTCAAAAACATCATCCCAATAAGTGAAACTTACTTGACTACAAGCATCATCTTGGATAGTCGGTTCACCTGTATCAGCAGGATCTGTAGAGTCATTACAAGAGAACAATGTTACATTGTTAGGGAAATTAATATCAAACTGATCAAATGGATCATTATCAATTAATGTGATAATCTGTGTCGCATTTGCAGAAAGACCACTCTTATCTTGGACAGAGAAGTTTCTGATTACCTGACCTGAACCACAATTTCCTATGGAAACATTATCAGTAAAGGTAACATCACCTAGTTCACAATTATCAAAACCTATAGCCATTCCACCTGTCAGGTTCATGTCTGTATAATCATCTTGACAATTCAATGTTACGTTAGGTGGGGCTTGAAGTGCAGGCGCGATTTTATCATCAACCGTTACTTCAACCATACATGTATTCGAGTTACCATTTTCATCAGTTACTCTGAATTCAACCATTATCGTTTCTCCTACATCAGCACAACAGAATACTACACTTGATGAAAATGAAGTATTTCCAGATACACCGCAATTGTCAGACATTCTTCTTACTGCAAAATCAACTGGAGTACATTCATCATAAGAACCATCATCGAAAGTTAATGCATTCACAGTAACTTGATCATCAAATGATAAAGAAACTGTTGTGTGTTGATCACAAACTGCTACTGGTGAAATATCATCTCCTACCGTCACTACAATAGAAGTAGAGTTTGAATTTCCACAATCATCATATGCTGTATAAGTTACAGTAGTCGTTCCTATTTCAAGATCGTTCAAAAAGAAGTTTGATCCCGACTGAGTAATTGTTCCCGCTTCAGAAGTAACATCATAAGTTGGTTCAGAAGTACAATTATCAGAGATTGAAGGTACTGGTAATAATAAACTTGCATTACAGTCAGAAGGTGAAGTAGATATAGGATCAACTGAAGGTACAGAGATACTAGGACCTACTAAATCACTAACTTTTATAATTTGAACGTGCTCTACTACTTCACTATTACACCATTCGAATACTTGCCATGTTCTTAAGATTTTATAAGAACCTTCACAAATATCAATCTGCTCACTATCCGTAAAGTTAACTTCTACATTATCACAGAAATCACCTTCAGGGCTTCCAGTAACATTGGGAGTAGGATATCCTGAAGTACAAGATAAAGCACTTAATTCTATGTCGTCATAATTTGGAGGGAAAGTCAATGTGCTTAAGTCTGTACGTAACACATTAATTGTATCAGTACAAGAAACAGCATCATTTCCACTTTCATCCATTGCTGTATACGTTCTATAAATCACTTCAGTAAAAGGACTTGAACAATCCATTTCTTGTACATCGTCTTCGTAAGTTAAGGTTACTTCACCACAAGGATCAAGACCTTCAACGGTATATGTATTGTTACCTTCGAAAGTAGCAACTGCACCTTCAGGTATTGGCAATCCTATTGCTCCACCTGATTGTGTAATTTCTAATTCTACATTATCAACAGAACCGCCATCTCCATTAAAGAAATCAGTTACTGAGATAATCCAAGTTCCATTGGGATCTTCACCTATAAAATCACTTAATGGATCAAAAGGAGCAAATGTTCCTTCTATTGATGGGATTGCATTAACGTCACATGCAAGATCAATATCTTCTGTTGAACTATCATCAAAAGTTAACGATAAATCTTCACCAGTACATTGAGGTAAAATAAATAAGTTAACCTCTGTACCTTCAGGAGAAATAAGTTTAACTCCTATATCATTTACCCATGAATGCGTAATATCTATATCTACATTTATATCTGTAATTGAAGCTCCATCAAGACCTTCAACTTCAAATGGAATCTCAATTGACCCAGGTGTTGTTGGTATAACATTATTTTCCAAATCATCACTAGCAATTCTTATTCTTGAAGGTAAAGCTGCTTGTGGATCAAATGAATTCGCATCACATTGTGATGTTCTTGTTCCACATTCTAATTCTGGAGCTAACTTATCTTCGATAAATACTTCTCCCCAACAAGAATTTCCATTTGCATCTCTTATTTCTACTGTATATGTTTCACCTACATCAGCACCTGAAATCATACCTACTGTTTCATTGCCTTCAGAATCGATAAGCACTACTTCATATTCATCATAACAAGCATAAGGTCCTCCTTCCAATACCATGTCAGCTGTAATTATTGACATACAATCTTCATCAAGAGAAACATTTATTAAATTATTACATGCTAGATTATCAATAGGATTCGGAAAACCTTCAACGACAACATCGAAACTCATTGAAGAAGTATTACCTGAAGCATCAGTTGCAACGAATGTATTGGTTGTTGTACCTATAGGAAATAACGAACCTGAAGGCAATCCTTCTGTTTGAACTACTGCTAATGGTAACGTTTCACCTTCTAAGTTTATTAATAAGTGCTGATCACCAAGTCCTATAGAATTCATGTCAGTGAAAGGATCCAATCCACAAAGAGAAGATTCTATATAAGAAACTCCTGTTTCACCGTCATTGTTTGTTCCCATTACAAATCCATTTAATGTACTTGGAGGAGTTAAAATCTGAACAACATAAACTTTTGTAGGATCCAATGTATATTCGATAGGGAAATCATAAAACTGGAAGAAAAGATCTGGTAAGACTTCACTAGTTTCTGCAACAAGCGTCATATTATCTGTAGAAAGAGCACCATCCAATTCTGAAATTGTAACAGTAATTTCAGGCGAATTGAATGCTTGAGCTATTCCCAGTTCTATATTATTAATTTCTACTTCTGTTAATTGTCCTATTGCAGCTAGATCAAATACCCTACTATATGTATTATCACCAAATTGACATGCAATTGCATTTTCAATTACTGCAGGTTCAACTGATTGCGTAAGTGTAATTGGCAAAACACCACAACCATCATCAGAAACAACATTAAAGTTTACAAATTCTGAGCATTCCCCACCATCAAGTGAAAAATTCATATCTGCAATTTGTTCTAATGTAGGATTTTCATCATCAAGTACAGTTACATTAACTGTACATGACTCACCTCCACCTGTTAAAATCACTTCCGTTATCCCTACAGGATAAAACCCGGTAATTCCTGCTGGAGCTGGCACACATGTACCAGTAAAAGTGGGAGCTGGAACAGTAACTGTTGCTCCACATAAACCTGCTTCTGTATTAACTACTATGTCAGTAGGGCATACCAATACGCATTGTGCAATCGATTGCATCGAAACGGAAACAGTTAAAATAAACAAACATATAAGCTTAGTGCTCATCTGTTTTAATTTTGTTGTAAAATTTAGATTTTGCATCTTAAAAAATTTAGAGTAGGTGAATTATTTTACGATAAATACGTCCAGAATTTCTTCGTTTATCCATTTCGAACCATACTTCCCATTGGAATCAGGAAATAAGGGCTTTATCCTTTGAACTTTATTTATAGTAATCGTAGAATTATTTTCATTGAATACTTCTTCGACTGTTTTATTTGAATCAAGTTGTTCAACAAGACCATCAATAATGTCGACAGTAGCAACTGCTTTGTAATAAGTCATGTCTTTGTCGTTTTCTAATTCGGCAATTGTTTCATTCGCTTCAACTTTTAATTCTGAAAGTTTTTCGAAAACTGCCTCTTTAGAATGGTATTCTTGAGCATTTAATACGTTACCTATAGAGCCCAAAAGGATAAGGAATAAGAATTTTAAAAAAATATTTTTCATTTCTGAACTTTTTTGTAATCCGGGTTTAGTAGGATTGTTTTAAAAATTTTTATTTAAAAAATGTATATTTGTTTAAGTATGAAAATCAGCTGATTATAAATTCAATAATTTCTATTCAGCATTTTTAATACTCATAGGTCTTATTAGTCCAAATACTGTACCAAGATTAAAAAGGCAGGAAACTAATGTAAAAAAGATGAAAGCGAGACAGGAGATTAGTTAGGAAGACTAGGCAGCAAAATAAGAATCAACTGAATCATGAACTAAACCGAATACAAACACAGATAAAATGCTAACAATACCTGATAATTTAACAAAGCTATATTACTCTATAGGGGAAGTATCGGAAATGTTTGGTTTGAGTAATTCATTATTACGTTACTGGGAAGGAGAATTCACAGAATTAAAACCGAAGAAGAATAGGAAAGGAGATCGCCAATTCATGCAGAAAGATATAGAGGTTATCGTAGCGATTCACAATTTAGTAAAGGAACGAGGCTTTACAATAGAAGGTGCTAAAAAGGAAATGAAGGAAATGCAGGTGCGTAGGAAAAAGATAGCACCATTGGAAAAGAAGTTAAAGAGTATCCGAAAGGAGTTGTTAGCACTAAAGAAGAAGTTATAGAGAGAGAAGCTATAATGAATAATTCAAGATTTCTCAAAATGTAATATAGATGGTATCCCCCTATTCTGTGAATTCTATAATTGATTATTAAAATTAATATTTGGGCGTGCCCTTTCAGGTCAGGCTATCCGCTATAATGTACTCC
>CAZMKA010000040.1:5368-6621 GCA_964566605.1 uncultured Saprospiraceae bacterium
CCGTGCATTCCGCTTCTATCCTTCACGCGGGGTTGGTGAGTGACATTAGTTTATTGATTGAAATAATTTTGGGCGAAAGCCCAAAAAAAATCACAGGACTTCAAAGTCAATAGCAATGACTGAAAGTTTAATAGAAAACTTATTTATATATTGCATTTATAAATTACAAGCTGTTAAAATCATGATTACACCAACGATAAAGGCTATTATAATAGAAGATGAAGAAAACTCATACTTACTTTTAAGAAAAACCTTAGAAGAATTCTGTGAGAATGTAGAAGTAATTGCCCACGCCAAATCAATAAAAGAAGGCAGAAAAACACTTGCTACTACTCCATGTGATATCGTTTTCATGGATATTGAAATCAAAGACGGAAAATCATTCGAGATACTAGAAATGTTACCCGAGAATGACTTTTACTTAATTTTTACAACAGCTTATGACCACTATGCTATAAAAGCTATAAAATATGGTGCTCTTGATTATCTTTTAAAACCATATAGCCCTACAGAAGTAGTAAATGCAGTTTCTAAAGTAAGAGCAAAAATTACTGAAAAAACTCTTCTTCAACAGAATACAGCCTCACAGAAAGAAGCCAAAGAGGAAAACAAACTAATCAAATTAAAGACTAAAGAAGGCTATGAATTTGTAGTTAAAAAAGATATCGTCTATTTTCAAGCTGATGGTAGTTATTCCATTATTCACTTTGTCGATAATTCAAAAATTACACTTACGAGATACTTGAAAGACATAGAAAAATCAGAAGAATTTAGTGGATTTGAGAGAATTCATTCATCTTACTTGATAAACAGAACACACATTCGAAAATATATTAAGGCTGATGGTGGCTGGGTTCAGTTAAGCAATGGAGTTGAATTACCTATTTCCAGAAGGAAAAAACAAGAGTTCTTAGAAAATCTCCAAAATGGTTGATCTATTTAAGATGTTTATTTCTTCAAAGTGCTTTTTCACAATTCTCTTTGCAATATTATTTTTTAATGGGGATGCCCAAAAAAGTGATTTCATCTTTGAGCAGTTTACTACGGTTGATGGGTTGCCTAGTAACGAATGCCATGAAGTTTTCCAAGATAGCGATGGGTATATATGGATTGCTTCTGATAATGGTCTATCAAGATTTGATGGAAAAACTTTCAAAAACTACGGAACTAAAGAAGGCCTCGGTCAAAAAGTTATTTTTGAAATTGTAGAAGATTCATTGAGTCGATTATGGGTGTCAGGATTAGGTCGTTCG